>CAZPUW010000606.1:0-1710 GCA_964589795.1 uncultured bacterium | reverse complement strand
GTGAGACCAAATTAGGTGAATAACCTTCACATCAACAATGTGTATAGAGTGTGGATAAGTTGGGAATAACTTCCTATGTTAAGGAAACATGAAGAGTCATACCGATTGCTCCGAGAGACACATCACCTGAGTATTACACAACTTAGTGAGATTCTATCCTTAGAGAATGTTACACAAAGCTTTGCAAAACAGCTAAGTTTGGTCTCTTCCCGTGGTGTGAGTAAAGTGTGGATAACCTTAGCGGATGAATCGTGTTATGGCCTGCCCTACCTCCCCGTATCCGGGAAAGTGCTTGACATCGGTAGCGGTAACGGAATCCCCGGTTTGGTGTGGGCAGTATTACGTCCGAACCTCCAGTTTGTCCTTGCCGACCATGTGAATAAAAAGGCACAGGCATTGGAATCAATACGCCGAGAATGTAACCTAACGAATGTCTTAATTTATCCATCTGACGTTCAAACTATAAATAATCAACAGTTTGACGTTATTACTGCTCGTGCCGTGGCACCATTTCCCGTTCTGTGGGAGTGGACAACTCAATGCCGGAAGGTGGGTACCCGATACCTTTTATTCCGGGGTTCGGATGAATTACAAGCGAACCGAGACCATCCTTCGCAAATAAAAGAAATCGCTACAATACCCGCAGGACGAATAAAGTTATGGGTCGGCGATGTCGATGTTGGCTGACCGATTGGTTCGGTTATAACCGATTCTGCAGATTTTCAGAAGTAGTGCTTAAAAAAGCTATTTTGGTTTTCTCATGTTCTCGCAAAATTCGATATATTTCTCGACGCTAACCTTTGCAATCACTTTTCCAACCAAATCCAGCGGCAAGTCGTCCAATTTTTTAAAACGTACACATGCCTGCCCCATATCGAGTTTTTTACCACTCGCCTTATACTCATTCACAAACCATTCAGCGATCTCGGTATTTCCGTACGCACTCATCAGGTGAACCACCATATAATTTTTCTGCGAACCAAGTGCAGCGATTGTTAACGGTAGTTTATTGTATGTGTTCGGATAACGCTCAAACGGAACCACGTATCCGATCATTCCATAGATCATACACTCTTCGTACCCTTTTGGCAGGTGTTTGAGAATCACTTCGCGCACCGCTGAAATCGCTGTGCGACGCTCTTCCGGTAATTCTAATAAATATGCTTTGACAGTTTTAGCTGAACTTTTAGGCACGCTGAATCTCCTCTCGTAAAGAAATTTCACTTCGAAAAATGTAAAATTTCATCCTATTCGACATAAGATGGCACACCGCGGAAGGTGAGGGATTCGCTCCCCGGAGGGCATAGCCCTCAACGGTTTTCGAGATTTCCTGCCCAGTGTTCAAGTTAGAACTTTCCAGTCTATAAAAAAACGCCCGACACGAATGTCGGACGTACCGCGGAGAGTGAGGGATTCGAACCCCCGGAGGGCGTAGCCCTCAACGGTTTTCGAGACCGCCCCGATCGACCACTCCGGCAACTCTCCTAAAGCGCACATAGTATAAGAAGAAATTGGGGAACGGGCAACAGGTAACGGGAAGGGGATTCGCGGTTTCATTACAAATAAACCATCTTGATTGTAGTCGTAGTCGTGCCGCGCTTAACCTTCATTTGTGCTTGTTCGAATGATGGCGGCCCAAAATGTATTTTCGGATTATTTGAGCTCCCCACCCCCTCTTTCGGCATTCCAAGCCAATTTGTGTCGAGTTTA
>CAZPUW010000605.1:0-1715 GCA_964589795.1 uncultured bacterium | reverse complement strand
ACCGCCAAACCCTTGTTGCTCGCTTTCCTTGCGAATGAAGTCCTCTTCCGGTTTCCACTCGACACCGAACGGCGGATTTGCAAGCATATAATCAGGTTTTAGATGAAGAAAATGATCATTGGTGAAGCTATCGCCGAACGCAATGTGGTCGATGTCCTGCCCTTTGATCATCATGTCAGAGCCACAGATTGCGTAAGCCTGCGGATTGAAATCCTGCCCGAACACTTCTACTGTAGCATCGGGATTCAGTTCGCGCACGTATTCTTCCGCAATCGAAAGCATCCCACCCGTGCCGCAAGCCGGATCGAACAGCGTCTTAACAATGCCCTTGGTTGTGAGTACGTCGTTGTCCGGAAGGAACAGCAGATTCACCATTAACCGAATGACTTCGCGCGGGGTAAAGTGGTCGCCAGCTTCCTCGTTTGATGCTTCGTTGAATTTCCGAATAAGCTCCTCGAAAATGTAACCCATTTCGATATTCGAAACTCGATCCGGATGTAAATCGATCTCAGCAAATTTGGACACGACCATGAAGAGCCGGTCGGCTTTGTCGAGTTTCGCAATGTGTTCTTCGAATCCGAAGTGATCGATGATTTCGCGAGCACGAGTCGAAAAATGTTTCATATAAGTGGTCAGATTAGCAGCTACATTATCGTGTTCTTCCTTGATTTTTTTGAACGTGTACCGACTCGTGTTGTAAAACGGGACACCTGTGATTTTGGATAAAATGAGGTCGGGTTGCTTGATCTTTCCGGCATCCTGTAACTCGGCAAGTTTCTTCAAAACGCGGTCTTTGGTGGGTTCAAGCACGCAGTCAAGCCGTCGCAATGCCGTAAGTGGGAGCATCACGTCTTTGTACTGGTTGGGACGGTACGGACCCCTCAGTAGGTCGGCGACCGACCAAATGAAGCTGACACGTTCGCTAAAATTATTCATAACAAGCACTTCGCTGGGTTGGTGGACTCGCGTGAGAGAATGGTAACTCGCGTATTTACATCTTGCAAGATACTTTTATTTCCAATTCCACGCAATCGAAATTCGCACCGTAAGCACTTTCCACCCACGGTCAACCACATAACCGGCAGTGTAAACCTTCGCATTGATGTAACAGGAAACCGTAACCGAAGTCAGGCCTTGCAGATTGACAAAATTGGTTTTGGTCAAGTCGGTCAATACCGTTGCGGACGTACCATCGGGATTGATTTCCATCGACTGGTTGCCGAACAGTTTTTCGACAGTTGAAATTTTAATCGGTTGTGCCATGTTAAATCATCTCCTAACTACCAAGTGGCAGTCTCAAAATTTCCATTCACGATCAGATTTGGTTCTGCGACCGGTGAAACCGGTGTGACCATTTCTACAGTGTTCGACCGGCGCATAAATTGTCCCATGCCTCGAGCCACGATGTACCATTCGAACCGGCTCTCGGCTTGCAATCCAATCATTTCACACTGCCTTGCCGTCCGATCGGCAACTGTGTGCACGAGAGTAAACGCTGATTCATTCTCACACTTCCGGTAAACATCGAAGGCAGTCACAGCAACATCACTTTGGATCGTCCAGCTCAAGCGAGCGACGATTTCATTCAAGCGCACGAAGGCAATTACAGATTGCAGCACTGGTGCCGGAATCGGATCGCTGAGATAGATTGTCCGGTATTTCGACTTATCACCAACATCAAGTTTGAACCGGGAAAACGACATTGCCTTTGGTTC
>CAZPUW010000604.1:0-1730 GCA_964589795.1 uncultured bacterium | reverse complement strand
TGATGTCGTAACCCAGTGTCTTGATTACCACGCGGTGTGCGCCATCGAGCGACGGTTTATCGTTTACTGATAACTCGACCAATTCACCGGCACGATTCGCGAACCGTTCCATGTAATCTTCATTTTTCTTCAATGGAACGCCGTCCACCGCGACCAACCACATCCCGTTTTTTACATTCAAATCGGGACGCGCAAGCGGTGAGCACCACCCTTCGGTCGGGTAATTACCAACGTAAATTTTCTTGATTTGCCAGAAGCCGCTACCAGCATCGTAAGTCAAATCAGCCCCCAGCATTCCGGTTCCCACGGCTTTACCGTGGCGTTCGATATCGCCGGGTGACCAAACATAAGTATGACCGGCACTCAATTCGCCGATTAGTTCACCGATGATATCGTTGAGTTCATCGCGGGAGGAAATGCGGTCGAGGAACACGGAATATTGTTTCCAAACGCCGTCCCAATCGACGCCGTGCATATTTTCATCGTAAAAGAAGTCGCGCTGTAAACGCCACGTTTCGCGGAGGATTTGTCGCCATTCTTTTTTCGGATCGATGTTCATGCTCCAACCGCTTAAGTCGATTCGGCTCTCTTTGGCATCGTCGTCTTTCGGTGCGCTCATCGCACCGGCTTCGACGCGGTAAAAACCTTCGTGGGTACGGTACACGAGTATTTTGTGGTCGCCGGAAATATCGTATCCCATGACTCCGTCGGTAAGTTTCTTCATTTTCTCGCCGCGAATATCATAGGTGAAGAGTTTCGCACCGCGAGGTGCGTCGTCATCTTCATCATCATCCGGTTTGCCGGGTGACATCATTCCGTTGTTTTCATTGCCAAGCCAGTGCAACTTGTTTTCGACTGCGGTCAAACCCCAGAAATTACCCGGCTTGACGGGTACTTGAACGATGCGGGTGGTGATGCCGTCCCAGTCGATAACGATTGGTTCGACTTTCTTTTCTTCGTCCTTCTTTCCTTTTTCGTGATCCTTATCGTGGCCTTTATGGTCTTTGTGATCTTTCTTATCACCCTTATCGTCATCACCCCACTTATGTTCATCTTCCGACTGTTTCTTTTCTTCGTCAGTGGTGATGTCGCTACGGTCGGCGAATGGGAGTTTCGTGTCCTTCTTTAACGCCATCACATAAGGAAGCGTAGCATTATCGATAATGAAACGGGAATCGAAACGGTCGAGGTATGGATTGATATAGTGATCCATCAGGAAGAACAGATATTTTCCATCCGGGTCCCACGTTGCGGAAGCGCAATTGTACATCGGGTCGGTTACAGCCGTAGAGATTTTAGTGTCGCCATCCCAAATTTTTACTTGACCGAAGCCGGATTTCAAGGAGTGAGTGTAAGCGATGTAACGGCTGTCGGGTGACCAAGCATATTCACGGATTTCAGCGTTGCTGCTATCGACTTTGGTGCGTGCGCCCGATTCGGCATCGACTACCCACAATCTCAGTTTCTCATCAGCGTAAACGAGTTTCTTGCCATCGGGAGACCAAATCAACGGGAAATTCCAACCCTTCGGAGTATCTCCGAGTTGCTTTGGCGCAGCGCTGTTATCGGAAGAGAACATCATGATTTGTTCTTCGCCGTCCACTTCGGTCCAACCGGCAAGCCACTTGCCATCGGGCGACCAACTGGGGAATTTAACGCGCGATGCGCTGTTGTCGGTAATTCGTCGAATCAACCCTTTTTTCTGCGTGCGGGTAGTGAACAAATCACCC
>CAZPUW010000603.1:0-1738 GCA_964589795.1 uncultured bacterium | reverse complement strand
ATTTGGGTTTGAAATATCGACAATATATAAGCCGGAATCAGGAGAAGTTATAAACGCATATTGATTTTGAATGATAATTCCACGCGTGGTACCCATACCGCCTAAGCGACCGATGAGAAATGTAGAATCAGGATTTACCGTATTTATTATCATCAGGCCATACGACTGACCAATCGATTGACCTGTAATATAAGCAAGATCGTTCTGTACGACTAGGTTACGTTCAAAAAACGATCGTGATGAAAGCTGGTACTGCCCTACCCGAGAAATATTTTGGGGCTGGGCAAAAACGAAGGATACAAAAAGTAATAAGTGGAAAATGAAATTGAATCTGATAAACAAACGATGAATACACATGTTTGCTCCGGGTGGATAGTAGTAAAATACGGTGCGTTTAGGTGAATTACTACTCAACGAATAGTGCTTTTAAATATCTCCAATATTTTTTGTAAACCTTCCGGTAGGGGTGCTACTAATTTCATTCGTTCTTTGGTGGCGGGATGGGGGACATCCAACTCATGGGCATGGAGGAATTGTCCGAGACAAAGGGCAAGACCTTGGGCGGACAGGTTGCGTTGCGCCGAGGAGAGGCGTCCCAACTGCCGGTTACGACCACCATACAACGGGTCGCCAAAGACAGGATGACCGAGATGGGCGAGATGGACACGGATTTGGTGCGTGCGTCCGGTTTCAGGAAAACATTTGATATACGTCCACAACCCGTACCGCTCAAGCACTTCCCATTTCGTTACCGCCGCTTTGCCATCGGGAACGATGGCATACAATGCGCGCTCATGCGGATGGCGTCCGATGGGGGCATTGATAATACCGGTGGGGCGTGGCATATCGCCCCACACCAATGCGAGATAGGTCTTGTGGACGTTACGGTCTTTGAATGCTTGCGCGAGATATTGCTGGGCATAGAGCGATTTAGCCGCGAGTAAAATGCCGCTGGTGTCTTTATCGAGACGATGAATGATACCGGGACGGAGCCCTTCGGTATCGCCCCCCTCCAGTCCGGGTGAAAGTTCTTCGTTGGTCTGCGAGACGTGCCAAAGGAGGGCATTGACAACTGTGCCGCTACGGATGGAGTGGGCGGGGTGGACGACAATTCCCGCCGGTTTGTTGATTGCGATTATTTCATCGTCTTCATACAGAATATCGAGAGGAATATTTTCCGCGATTAGTTCGGGTGCAGGAGGAAGGAACGGTACCCAGAAAATAGAATCGTTGGGTCGGACGAGATATGATGCGCGCGCGGGTTGGTTGTTCACGATGACATTGGCAAGGTCAATCCACGCTTTGACGCGGGAGCGGCTCATACCTGTACGGAAGGCGAGGAAGATATCAAGACGGGTGGGGGTTTGCCCGACATCGACAATAAGTGAATTGGTTTTCTCGCCGCTCGATGCCTCGTTTAATAGCTTCGCGGAGGGATTTTGATGGACATATTTTTTAGGTTTGGTCATGGAGTAATATAGTGTAGGAATGGGGAATGGGGAATGGGACAAAGAAAAGGATAAAAGAGAAAAAGGAAAAGAAGATAAAAAGAAGGACAGACAAGAATGTCTGTCCTACGAAAAGAAAAAGAAAAAGAAAAAGGAAACTTTCAAGGGACAGAATGAATTCTGTCCTACGGAAAGAAAAGGAAAAAGAAAAGGAAAAGGAAAAGGAAAAAGAAAAGGAAAAAGAAAAAGAAAAAGAAAAAGAAAAAGAAAAAGAAAAAGAAAAAGAAAAA
>CAZPUW010000602.1:0-1747 GCA_964589795.1 uncultured bacterium | reverse complement strand
TCGACCAAAAATCAGGAAGGTGAAGCAAACACACAATTCAAGGTGTGGAATGGAACGGAATGGATAACTATCAAAGTTCCAAAACGCATGATTCATGTCTAATCTGAACTGGTTTGATAACGGTAAAACTGAAAATCGTCCAATCCTGATTCTCACAACCCTTCCCGCCAACGCCGACGATCTTTGGTTGCAAATGGTATTGACTGAACATTTGGCGGGATGTATTACCAAATTACCCGGTGCCGTTTCGACCTACTTATGGAAAGGCAAAATTGTCACGGATAACGAATCTGTTTATCTGATAAAATCTTCTACCGATAAATTGCAAGAACTCACCTCGACGATAATCAAAAATCATCCCTATGAAATTCCTGAAATTGCTGTATTTGAGATGGCAGGAGTGAATGAACCGTATTGGCATTGGCTTAATGAATCTCTAACAGTTCACGGAAATTCCGAATAATTTTTCTGCCTCTTGTATTCATGGCTTTAGTCATTGAATCGTTTATATTCTTACAGGTACAATTCTGGAAATCTAAATGGCGAAACACTTTCGCGCGTTAATCGTGGACGACGACATTTCAAGCGTTAGGTTGTTGGCCGAAATCCTTGCCTCAATCGGGTGGGAGACGGTTGGCATCCATGATGGTGCAGTCGCCTACAATATGTTTAAACGGAAACATTTCGATTTGATAGTCACCGATATATATATGCCGAGAATGAATGGGTTGGAACTGCTGGCAAAGGTAAAGGCGGAAAGTCCAAAAACAGCGGTCATACTAATTACAGCGTATTCTCATTATGTTCAAGTTACGCAGACCCTGGATCGGAAGCCAGATGGTTTTCTTCTAAAACCGTTTGACATCTCAGAATTAGTTCTTCTAATCTCCAATCTTCAGATATCCCAATAGAATACTTCATTCCTACAACTTTTCAATCGTTCGTAGCAACTCAGTGTGTTCTTTTTCGGTTAGTACAATTGCCGACTCAACGAGCAATTCCGGGATCTCATCGATAATAGGGTAACAGCGGTGTACGTTCGCGTTGGTACAAACCAATACCGGCGCTCCACGATAAGATGCCAATGCCAGCGGCGAATGCGTTTCCGGGCATGCTAATATCGAAATAAAAGTGTTCTCGAGTGGCAGAGTCATCTATTCTCCATTTCGTTATGATTTCTTCTATAGTATACTATTCAAGAATTGATAAAAGAAGAGAGCGAAAATTAATCTCCATTCTTGTTCTGCTTCATAAATTTTCTGATATTCTTTCATGTCTATCGACCTTCAACAAGTTCTACAATACTAACAGAGTGCAGGTCTCTTATTCCTTTCTCTTTCCCTCGGTGTGATACTCCCTTTTAGTGCATTGACCATCCTCATTGTCTATTTGAGTTCGCTTGCACTTAAGAGAATTATTCAAATCGGTGGATTTCGTCTGCTCTACCTGACAGCTTGGCTCGGTGTCCCTATTCATGAGGTGTCCCATGCCATAGCCGCTCTAATCGGTGGTCACCGTATCCGAAAGTTTGCTCCCTTCAAACCGAACCCGAAGTCCGGTCAGTTAGGTGTGCTGGAAACGACTTACGACGACAAGAAATGGTGGGCACGGTGGGTAGGTAATGCTGTTATACCTGTTGCGCCTCTTTTTGGCGGAACTGTGGTGTTATTTCTCCTTGTTCGAATACTCTGGCCCCAGTTCACAATGGTAGCATATACACGGTTTTCCCCACCCTCCGCGCTTCATA
>CAZPUW010000601.1:0-1747 GCA_964589795.1 uncultured bacterium | reverse complement strand
ATCGAGATGGAGACACTGCTGACCCTTCTAATGTCTCTAAACCGGAACAAATAAACACTGAAATACCTGAACCTTCCCCTAACAGAATGGAATGGAAGATATTAGCTACAATGATACATTACCAAAGGGTTCATCATGGTGAAAATCAGAACGCGAGGTGGACTTTTACTTTAGGAGCATTACATCCTGAATTCAACGAGTTTACAAAGGCGATCAGACAGTTGTTTGCTGCTGGATATGTTGGTCAAGTTCCAGAAACAGGACAGTTTTGCCTAACTGATGTCGGACTAAGATGGTGCATTGATAATGAAAGTAAACTAAAAAACTCAATTCGATTTTCCTTTTAAGTGTTTAATCGAATGACAATCCCGGTAATTTTACAAAGCGTGTGGTAATTTCATTATTAGTATAGGTTATCGAAACTTTCTCAACAAACGCCCTAATCAACAACCGTTTCTCTTCAATCGCCCCTTGCTGAAATGCAACTGGAAATTGTTTTGCCAGCTCAATCGCTTGCTCTATCACTCTCCCGATTTCCAATTTCTTTGCACCAGCAGCTACAAGCTCCAGTTGCTTTGACTCAAGCACTTTCACTTCCCGTTTCAATTCTGTCAATCGAACATCGACAAAATCCTTGTTGGCACTGGTAAGGTTGTCGATCAGGTTATTGGTGATCGATTTGATCTCGCGCATTCGTGCGTCTACCTGATCGAGTTCGATTCCGTTCTGCGGAGTCAACTCTTGAGCTACTTGATCGATTTTCTCTCGCAGCGATGCTAGTCCTTCTGGTGTTCCGAAATTCGCCTGCAGCATTTCATCGATCTTCTCGACCACCAAATTCTCTAGCTTCTCTTTTGGAATCAAATGTCTTGGGCAAACTCCAGCACCTTTGGTGAGAAAACCGTTGCAGGCATAATACAGGTTCTTGGTATTGGAGCCGTCTTTCTTTCGCCGCCCCTTCATGATAGTATGACCGTTCCAACTGTGACCACAATGTGCGCATTTGATGAGACCAGTCAGAAGGAATGGCGAGCGGGCACCGCGACCGACATTGCAAGTATTCGCGATTCCGAACTTCGCAGTATTCTCTCGTCGCTTTTGCGATTCTTCGAAACGAGTACGAGTAATAATTGCTGGTTGCGAATCGCGAGTTACGATCCAATCTTCCTCGCCATTCCGGTATGGGGCATGTCCGGGAAAGTTCCGAATCGATACAGCAGCTCCATTTTCAATGCGATGAAATTTACCAAAGGAAGTCCGGTTCCAAACCATATCTCCGACATACACTGGATTCTTTAGCATGCATGCTACGGTCGAACCGCACCATCCTCGTGAACGCGGGATGACTCGATTGTTACCAAATGGTGATGGAGTGCCCAGCTCGTTTAACCGCTTCGCGATTGCCTTAAAACCGAATGCTTCCACGACGTACCATTCGAATATTTGCTTTACGAGTTCGACTCGCTCTGGAGAACTTAGTACCAATCGTGAGCGATCTTTCTTCGTGAATTGTACGGCATCTCCTTTGGGAACGGAGCGTACGACATTACCATTTTCATCGATGACTTGTCGAGAACCGTCGGATTGAAATCTGACAATGCAGATGAATTCGTTATTGCCAGTACTGTATGCTAAATCGTATCCATACGGCGGAACTCCACCGACCCACCACCCGCCATCTGCTCGTGTCAATAATCCTCGTATGGTAACTTTCGAGAGGTCTTTGAGTTCCTGTCGGGCTTGCCAT
>CAZPUW010000600.1:0-1749 GCA_964589795.1 uncultured bacterium | reverse complement strand
GGTTACCTGACCCGGGCAAGCATACAAGTAAAGCGTAAATGTCTTTTTCCCTAACTGGCTCGATTTCTTATCCTGTATCGTATCCGTTACATATGCGGTGTCAGGAAGTAGTGAGCGGTAATAGACATTGATTTCATGGCAACCCATCGTTTTAATGCGGAAAAAGATCGGCGAAGGCGGTATAACGATTCTATTCCCGTTCTTGCTAATGGTTGTATCTATGATATGATACTGAGTTTTCCCGCGAACGACTTCAATCCCATCGGAAAAAGTTACAGTAACGCTATCGTCGATACGGTTATAGTGTAAACCGTCCAACATCACAGAATCTTCTTCGCCCGGCGGTTTCATTAGCCAAGTAGGCGTATATAACTCGTATTGTGAGTCAGAAGCGAACAATGGAGCGGCAATACACAAAAGTAGAATTGCGAATAGTAATCGCCGAAATACGAACTGGAGAGAATTGAAGTTCATCGCACCTCCGATGAATTAAATTGAGTGATGAAACAATTCGATTTGATTAATTGCACTGTTTGTAAGGTAATTACCGTTTACTCCACTTCGAAAGCAAATAGAATGTATTTTGTGTTATTTGATTTCTATTGATTATTCATGTTTCCGCCAATCACTACCCCACACCTCGCGTTCGGGAACAATCGGGAAAGTACGCGCATTTCTTCTAACTGTAGGGTATTCAATTCGTAAATCAACCGGTTTTGTCTAATTCAACGCGGTTTCGTATACTATGAATGTAGTAATTTGAGGAAAAAATGGCAGAGAAGAACGGTTCCGGCGCAAAAAACAGCCAAAATGGTCATGACACCGGTACCTGGCAAGTAAAAGTCGGCTTAGCAGAAATGCTGAAGGGGGGCGTTATCATGGACGTCACCAATGCCGAACAAGCGAAAATAGCGGAAAAAGCCGGTGCATGCGCAGTGATGGCACTCGAACGCATCCCCGCCGATATCCGCGTGCAGGGCGGCGTGGCGCGGATGAGCGACCCGCGGATGATTAAAGAAATTCAGGATTGCGTCACCATTCCCGTAATGGCGAAATGCCGCATTGGTCACATCGGAGAAGCGAGAATCTTGGAAGCACTCGCCATCGACTTCATCGATGAATCAGAAGTTCTGACCCCCGCCGATGAACATAACCACGTTTGGAAACACGACTACAAAGTTCCATTCGTCTGCGGCTGCCGTAACTTGGGCGAAGCGCTCCGCCGTATCGGCGAAGGGGCGGCGATGATACGCACCAAAGGGGAAGCGGGAACGGGAAATATCGTCGAAGCGGTTCGCCACATGCGCACCGTCACCGAAGAGATGAAACGCATTCAGGGCTTGCCGCAGGAAGCATTGATGGCGGTAGCGAAAGAGTTAGGCGCACCATTCGAATTGGTGCAATATGTCGCGAAACATGGGAAACTTCCCGTACCGAATTTTGCCGCCGGTGGAATCGCCACACCCGCCGATGCCGCACTGATGCGCACACTCGGCGCCGAAGCGGTATTTGTCGGAAGCGGTATCTTCAAATCGAACGATCCACTGCCGCGCGCGGAAGCTATCGTTCGCGCAACAACCTATTGGGATGACCCGAAAGTGTTGTTGGAAGTCTCAACCGGTCTTGGCGAACCGATGAAGGGTCTCGCGATGGAGCAGATACCGGAAACGGAACGGCTCGCGGGTCGTGGTTGGTAACTTGTGGGTCATAGGTCATAGGTCATGGGTCACAGGTAGACGCGGCAATATT
>CAZPUW010000599.1:0-1752 GCA_964589795.1 uncultured bacterium | reverse complement strand
GACGGTAGCACCACCACCCCATTTCGAATGGCTGAATGAATCGTACAACACAACGATAACAAAACCGATGAGCCAACCGTGGTCGCCCATCCGTTCGATTGGGAGTGACCAGAGCGCGACCCAACCAACCATGCCTAATACCATAATGTCGATAAGGCGGGCGACAATACGCCGCCCAATCATTTTCGCGACAGGCATTATACCGGGTTGTTGTACATCAAGAACTATTTCGTCCATGTTAACCGCTTACGCCTACAATAGTCTTCCAAAACGTTGCAATAAGTCCGTTGCCATTTGTTCCGATAGCTCCGGTTGAGCCGATTCGGCAAAAACCCGGACAATCGGTTCGGTATTACTTCCCCGGATTTGAATCCATCCGTCAGGTGTGATTTGTTTTAGCCCGTCGGTTCTATCCCACTTTTCGTACGGACGCTCGTTGACAAGGTCGTCGAACAATTTACCGACACCACCCCGTTCGGTGAGTATTCTTGCATCAATTTCCGCGGTTCGCTTCACCAAAGAGTAGCGGGGAATGTGTTCCAAAATTTTGGATAACGGCCCGCGCGTCGCGATTGCCGTTAGAATAAGCGCAATTCCCACTAAGCTGTCACGACCCGGATGGCATGCCGGAATCATCGCACCGCCGTTTCCTTCGCCGCCGCAGACCGCTTTCACTTCAAGCATCAAATCGGCGACATTCGCTTCGCCGACTTTCGAACGATACACCGGAACGTTATACCGTTTTGCGATATCTTCAACCGCCATTGTTGTCGAGACATTCACGACGACGGGGCCGGAAACGAAACGAAGCACTTGGTCGCTCGCGAGTACGACAGTCGATTCTTCACCAATCGGTATGCCATCGGAACCGACGCAAGCGAGCCGGTCGCCATCGGGATCAAAGCCAAATCCGATACATGCACCGCTCTTTACTACTTCTTTACCCAATGGGAGAAGTACTTCCGGTGTCGGTTCGAGTTTGCGTTGGAAGTTACCATCGGCTGCCATTCCCAAACTACCGGGAGACATTTTGACACCGAGTGTATCCAGTAATTGCGGGATACAAGCACCGGCGACACCGTTACCGCCGTCGCAAGATACGGTTAATTTCGCGTTGCGGATTGCCGCAACATCAACTCCGGGTGTTTGGGTCAGAACCCGTTCAATATGGCGTTGTACCATATCGAAATCAGGATGTTCGACTACCCCAAGCTTATTCCATTCCGCCCATCGCCGGGTACCGTTCTTTACCAATTCGTGCAGTGCTTTTCCTTCTTCATCGAGAAGGAAGCGGCCATCACTGCGGAAAAACTTTAGTGCGTTCCATTGCGCCGGGTTATGCGATGCGGTAAGCGCAATACCGCCCTGTGCGGACAATTCTTCAACTGCGATAGCTATTGTCGGTGTCGATGCAACACCAAGGTCGAACACTTTACAGCTCGACATTGTCAACGTGCCAAACACTAATTTTCGGATCGGTTCGCGGGTAATGCGGGGGTCGCCACCCACTACCACCGCCGCACCTTCCGGTAACGACGCGGCAAACGCCCCTACCCAATCGACGATAACCGAGGGCGATAAATCAACACCGACGATCCCACGGACCCCGGAAACCGAAACCATCAAAGCCATCTTAAAACTCCTTGTAACCCTGAAAATACAGTAAAAAGCAGATAACAGGCAACAAGACAAGGGAGCGCGGTAACGGGTAAGACATTTTCACTAAATCTGTCGGTGTAAAGTAAGTGATGC
>CAZPUW010000598.1:0-1758 GCA_964589795.1 uncultured bacterium | reverse complement strand
GAATCATGTGTTGTACCCAAGCCATATCCCCATTTCCCTTCGGTGGCACACCGGCGATGTTACGTCCGTAGGGATCATTCACCCATTGCTCCGCACCCCATTCTTTTAAAGAGAAGGGCGGATTGGCAACAACACAATCGAATTGCTGGAGTTGATCGTTTTCAACGAATGCCGGTTGACGCAGCGTATCGCCACGCTCGATTCGGAAATCCTCGATGCCGTGCAGGTACATATTGATGCGAGCAATGGTGGAAGTCGTCAAGTTTTTTTCCTGACCGTACATTTTGAGCGTTCGGTAATCCCGGTTGGTTCGCCGCAAGTGCTCGATACTCTCCAGCAGCATACCACCGGTTCCGCAGGCAGGATCGTAAACGGATTCACCTTCTTGGACATCGATAATGAGCCCGATCAAATGGACAACCGAACGTGGCGTGTAAAATTCACCCGCCTTTTTATTAGTAAGGTCGGCAAATTGGCTAATCAGATATTCATACGCTTTACCGAGAACGTCGGGTTCTACTGCCTCGTTTGACAGATTGTATTGGGAAAAGTGTTCGATGAGGTTGGTAAGTAGCGAATCAGGAAGTTTTTCTTTGTTTGCCCAGTTCGCGTCACCGAAAATACCGTATAGGAGCTGCTGGTTGGCTTTTTCGATTCCTCGGAATGCTTTTTGTAACGCCTTCCCGACATTTACTGTTACTTGGCGAACATCGTTCCAATGACAATCGTCCGGAAGAGAAAAAGAGTGAAATTCGGCATGGGAAGCATACTCGCGGTCACCACCCGAATCCTCGAGTGCATGACGAAGCTCCTCGTCGTACACATCAGAAATGCGTTTGAAGAAAAGGAGTGGAAAGATATATGCCTTGAAATCAGCCGCATCGACTGGACCTTTTAGTATCCATGCAGCTTTAGCAAGGTGTTGTTCGAGTTTACTTAGCGGTAATTTTTCCATAAAATTCTGTGTGCCACTTCAATGTTACAAATTAGTAACATTAGCTAAGTTTCCGCCTTAAACTACTCTCTGCAATCCCAAGCAACTTTGCAGCCTCTTTTTGGGTTTTGCTTCTCCTTATTGCTTCTTGAATAACCGACGTTTCAACCTGTCGCAAATTCAATGTCTCGGAAACGACTGTTTGCAGTGACTGCGAAGTCGTCGGGAGTATCGCCAACACGTCTTTCCGGTCGATCTCGTCGCTATCGGCGTGGAACACGAGTCGATGAATTATATTTTCCAGCTCGCGGACGTTTCCCGGCCATAGATACGCCGTTAGAGCCTGCATCGCACGCTCGGTAAGGACAATATCGTGCTTAGGAGACAGCTTGAGCAAAAAGTACTTAGCAAGCGCTTCGATGTCTTCCTTCCGGTCCCGCAGGGGCGGAATGTGAAGAACTAGTCCTGCGATTCGGTAGTAAAGGTCGTCCCGGAACCGCTTTTCAGCCCTCTCAATATGCAAATCTTTGTTTGTCGCGGCAATAATCCGTACATCCGCCAGCAAGTTTTTCGTGCCACCCACGCGTCGAAACGTTTTCTCTTGCAGGACCCGCAGTAATTTCACTTGCAATGGTGCGGATAAATCCGCGATCTCATCGAGAAACAGCGTCCCATTGTTAGCTAACTCAAATAGACCACTTTTAACTTTGTCGGCACCGGTGAACGCTCCTTTCTCATGCCCGAAAAATTCGGTCTCCAGCAGCAATTCCGGGATTGCACCACAATTTATGTCGATGAATGGAGATGCGGAACGGTGACTCCGT
>CAZPUW010000597.1:0-1758 GCA_964589795.1 uncultured bacterium | reverse complement strand
CAAAAAGCAAACCGGGAATACCGATTGGCCAGAAAAAAAGTACCAGAAATGGCATAGTCAATGGGTCAACGATAATGCCAACTAAAGATATCAATAAAATTCCGGCTAAGCATAACCACCCGCCGACAGCTCCCCTTCGCCAAGCCAATAGTAATCCCAGTGGGGTAGCAAATACGCCTATCAGCACTAAAATAAATCCAATCCATCGAAGAAATGATACCGGTTTAAATATTACCTGTAGGTTAGATGCAGGATCGGTCATTACTACATATAAGGCGATAACGGAAAGTATAAAACAAGGGATACTCAGTATTCTTGCTACCCAATGCAAGGTCGTATACGATTTTTCAGTCATAACCCGTCACCTTTCGTCAGTGCGAAAGTGAAAAAGTTACTACGTGTTCGCCGGTTCTTGAGTCGAATTAACCGCATCCGGCTTAATTCGTGATTGCAACCATCCGGCAAGTATGAATAGCAAACCGATAAATGCGATAGCGGCAAAGTATGGATTGAACCAACCGGGTAAGGGAAACCGACCTTCGATGGCAACAAAACAGATGTACCCGGCAATCGTAAGCGTACCGCCGGACAGTTCACGTCTCCAACCAAAAATCATTCCGGCAAAACTGATAAAGAGGGACAAAAACATCATCATCTCGCGTGTCGTCAGGTTAGTGGGATGTACCCCTTCGCCTACCGCAAACACAAGAAAGAATGCAAACAGCAATATACTCAAGATACGGGCTGTCCACTTGACGATTTTATAGAATAACATTGCCGTTTTGTCCGTCGCTATCGTAACCGGTAATTGATACCGGAGGTGAGTGTCCAGTTGGTGATTGGAATATCGATACCGTTATCGTTACGATTAACCACGATACCGGTATTAAACGAGAGTTGGTTCTCGATGTAAAACTGGAACGTACTACTCAACTGGCCAGTGAAAGCATTTTTTTGACCTGATTTCGTCCGGAGGGTTTCAAATAAGTTGAGTTGGTTGTCCCAGTGAATCCGGTTGCTGAATTCGTAGTAGATTTGAAACTTGTTGCCAAGGTTGTAAATGGATGCAGAGTCCTTGCTGGACGGATAAAACACGGTGTTGGCGTAAATGCTGTTGTTCAGTTGCAAAGTGATGCTAACCGGGCGCGACCAATCGTATTCGACGCTTACTAACGGATTTCCTTTTTCACCTCGATAGTCCTGTAAAACAACTCCAACACCGGCGCGAACTTCCCAGCCATAGGTACGAATTCCGGTCGGCTCGTCGAGTACTTCCTGAATGCGTAAAATCCCCATCGCGCCGAGGCGATCACCAATCAGTACACCGGAATCTTTCAGCACATCTTCCATATCGTTATACCAATATTTTCGGTACTCAAGCGGCCCATACATTGTAGAGTATTCACTCTCGTTATCAATTATTCTTGCCAATTTCAGTAGAACATCATCAGGTATATCCCCTTTGGTCACGAAAAACCGTTTGAAATCATCCGACATCCGAATTGCCTGCTTCAATACAGTCGCGTTTACGGTTCGGCCATAACCCGCGCCGGCAGTAGCATCTTCATAGGTAGGGAATGCGTGTTGATTGGCATAATCCTTTAAATAGTTTGCGTGAAGAGCCCCAAAACCGAATATTTTCGATTCATTGGAAAGGTATTTGTTCGCACGCGCAGAGAAATCGAAGTTGTACGAACCTTTCTCGGGGTCATTAAGTTGCGGCGAACGGGCAATCGCGATGTTATCCGTTGTATTGAA
>CAZPUW010000596.1:0-1770 GCA_964589795.1 uncultured bacterium | reverse complement strand
ATCTGCATTTACGAAAGCTACATTATCTAAGTAAGCGGTAGTACCCTCAATTTGTGATAACCAGGTTGAACCACCATCCGTTGTACGAAGGATAATTCCACTTTCACCAACCGCCCAGCCATTAACAGAATCGGTAAATGCCAAATTTGAAAGCCATTTGTTTGTTCCAGTCGACTGTAATATCCAACTTACACCGCTATCCGTGGTGCGAAGAATGACGCCATTATACGAGGACACCCAACCAATATTCGGATCGACAAATTGCATACCCCAAACGCTGTAAAAGCTCTCATAATCGTATCTCAACCACGAAGTACCACCGTTCGTTGTATGCAATAAAAAGGTTGTACCACTGGAATCGTCTAATCCCGCTATCCAACCGTTGTTTGGATCGACAAATTTTAAATTGTTCAGGTAGTTTCTGGTAGTTCTGGGTGTGGAATGCCAAGTGGTTCCGCCGTTGGTAGTATGGTAAATGCTATCACCAGCTATCCACCCATTGTTATTGTCGATGAACTTTATGCTCAGAAATAATTTCGTGGTATGATGGTTCAGATTTGTCCAAGCATTGCCACCATTAGTAGTGTGGAGCAACGCACCGTTATAACCAATCACCCAACCATTATCGGTGTCGATAAACGATGCTTCAATTAAATCAGCCATAACACCGCTATTTTGTGTTATCCAATTGGTTCCACCATTGGTTGTGTGTAAGATTTTACCACTGTAACCAATTGCCCAACCATTGTTCGCATCGACAAATTCTATACTTACTAACGTATTGGATGCGCTACTATTTTGTAACACCCAATTCATTCCAGCGTCCGAAGTGTTGATAATTGTACCTAAGTTCCCAACCGTCCAACCTGTAGTCGCATTTACAAATTTTACCGAGCGAAGCGTATTGCATTGAGGCAACGGATTCTGCCATTGCCACCCTTGACTAAACGCAGGATGACAAAGTGATAAGAGAAAAAATAGGTAAATAATACGTGAGTATACGTGCGGTGAAAATATTCGGTTTGGGATAACCATACTGACCACCTCGTATCGGTAACAGGTTGCAGTTCGTGAGGAGCGGGTAGTGAAGATGCTCGAATTATAATGTAGGGGAAGAATAGGCAATGTTCAATTATGATTTAACGAAGATAAAGAAAGATGCACGTTAGGATACGTATAATACCCGGTAAAAAAAGGGAGGGCTCACGAGCCCTCCCATTCTAATTACATGTTGCGATTTTACGCTTCTTGTTCCTCATATTTCTTTTTAAGGAATTCGACAACACTGGGGTCGGCAAGCGTGGTGGTATCGCCCAGCACACGCCCTGCGGCGATATCACGCAGTAAACGACGCATGATTTTTCCACTCCGGGTTTTCGGTAAGTCGATACTGAAGAGAATTTTCTCTGGTTTCGCAATCGCACCGATTTGCGTTACCACTGTATCCTTGAGTTCCGCAATCATCGCGGCATCGCCAATCGCGCCCCCCTTCATCGTGACGAATGCGGCAATCGCCTCCCCTTTGATATCGTGCTCGATGCCTACTACCGCGGCTTCCGACACCATTGGATGGGACACCAGCGCACTCTCTACTTCCATCGTCGAAATGCGGTGACCGGCAACATTCATCACGTCATCCACTCTACCAAGTAACCAGAAATTTCCTTCCGCATCGCGGCGTGAACCATCACCGGGGAAATAATATTCGGGATGATTTTTCCACTTCGACCAATAGACTTGCTGGTACCGCTCGGGATCGCCCCAAAGCCC
>CAZPUW010000595.1:0-1771 GCA_964589795.1 uncultured bacterium | reverse complement strand
AATGGCGTACTTGATGGTGGTGACGGCGACCCTGACTTTCTTGGACCGCCACCCCCACCGGCACCGATTTGTTCAGTTTATACCACTTCGACTTCAGTTAGGATTCGCTGGCACCAGAAACCGTCGGAAGATCCGTTATATCAAAATCCATTTTCCGGTTTACAGGATTTCGAAGGATATCGGTTATATGTATCCAATTCGGGTTTGGAAAACGATTTCAGTTTCGTGAAGCAATGGGATAAAGTCGATTACGCCTATTACTTCGCAAATGATTCGCTTGCAGATGTGCCATTTTCAGCAGATTCTGCCCGCCACGCCGCAGCATCCAAACCTTATAACGGATTGAATGCATTTTTACGGCCAGTCGGTTCCAATACCGGGTTCACGGAAATTCTCGACAGTATCCGCATCAACGATTCGACTTGGGATAAGTATTACGAGTACGAGATTAAAAATGCCGCGCCAATCTTCGCCCGTTACTATGCCGTAACTGCATACAGCTTCGGCGATCCAAAGGGTGGTACCGAGTCGTTGGAAACGTCTAAGGTCGCGACGATGGTTCATACCGCACCATCCGGCGATCCGGCCAAACCGGTAGGCGTCGCTCCGAATCCGTATCGTATCGATCAGGATTATACCAAACCCCATTCCGGTGGTTTGCAATGGGAAAATCAGGATGATGGTACAGTAGCGTTTTATCCGCAACAAGACCGACGAATTTGGTTCTACAATCTACCAAAGCAGGCATTGATTCGAATATTTACAGTTGCAGGCGATTTAGTTGTGATGATTCCTCATAATATCGAAGGCGACAAGCACGAATGTCTCGCGTTCGATTACGCCGCTTGTTGGAACCTGCAAAATCGTAATGAACAGCTGGTATCCAGCGGTTTATATCTGTTCTCGGTGGAAGATAAAACACCCGGCGGTTCCTCGAAGGTACAGACCGGTAAATTAGTTATCATCCGCTGATTGCTGGCAAGGAGCATATTCATGAAGAGAAGTTGGCGTAACCTGGCGATTATGGCGTTCCTGATGTGTCTACCAGGATTTGCGTTCGCACAGGCGAAGGTCGGTACTTCCACCTTTGAATTCCTGAAAATCGGCCCTTCGGCACGAGCAGTTGCGATGGGTGAAGCGTTTATCGCTGTCGCCAACGATGCATCTGCAACTTACTACAATCCCGGAGCGATGATTACCATTAAGAAACCGAATTTCTTATTGTCGCATGTTTCTTATCCGGCAGGGGTAAGCTACGATTATATCAGCGGCGTGTACCCGGTTCCGCAACTTGACGGTGTTCTTGGCGGTTTTGTCTCCGGTTTGACGACGGACAACATCAATGAGACGACGCCTGAAATGCCATACGGAACGGGAAGAACGTTTACTGTGTCTGAATTCACCGGTGGTATTTCCGCTTGCAGAAAATTGACGAATAAGTTTTCTGTCGGATTGAACGCTCGATATATCCGTTCGAATTTGGCTGATGTCTCTGCTACCGGTTGGTCTGCCGATGTCGGTACATATTATGAGACCGGATGGAAACGAATTCGGATTGCAATGGTAATTCAAAATTTCGGTCCCGACGTGAAGTATTTGCAGGAAGAACAGACGCTGCCGATGAATTTTAAATTCGGCGGATCGGCAGAAGTTTATAGCGACACCATTCGTGGCCATTCGGTGACAGTGGCGTTTGAAGGATGGCATCCGAATGATAACGTCGAAATGTATACGATCGGCGCAGAATATTCGTACCGTGATTTTATCATGT
>CAZPUW010000594.1:0-1777 GCA_964589795.1 uncultured bacterium | reverse complement strand
AATGAAAGTAATTGTTGTCAGCGACCTGCATCTTGGCGCAGTCCATCGCGACGGATTTTCTCGCCGGATAACCAAAGCGATTAACGAACTGCAACCTGATTTAGTAGTTATACCGGGTGATCTTGCCGATGGAGACCCTTATCTCCTTAAGGAAAAAATCGCACCGCTATCTGGTATTCACGCGAAGTACGGTGTTTATTGGTGTACGGGCAACCACGAGTATTATACCGGACAGGGTATTGTCGTTGCCGGGATGGATTCCGCAGGCATTCCGGTTTTGCGCAATCAAGCGGTATCGGTGGCGAATGGAAAGCTCTATGTCGCGGGTGTAAACGACCCGACCGATAAGTCGATGGGTGGCGAAGGGACGCGATACGACAAAGCATTGGCAAATCTCGATCCGAAAATTCCGGTGATTTTAATGGCGCACCAACCACGGTTATTCCGCGATGCGTTCAAATTGGGTGCCGACATAATGGTCTCCGGCCATACCCACGGCGGACAGTTGTGGCCGTTTAATTACATTGTAGATAGGGTCTGGGAAGTGCCGCGAGGGGCATATCGCGAAGGAAACCACTTACTCTATGTCTCGGTTGGAATAGGTACGTGGGGTCCACCAATGCGGTTGTCACAACCACCGGAAATTGTCGAAATTACTTTGCGTAGAGGGTGAGAAACTCACCCGCGAAATATTTTGGTTAAGCGATGAACAAAGCTGTACAAATTGGAATATTGGCCCTGCAAGGGGATTTTGCACCACACTTGAATATGATTGAGCGGTGCGGCGCGAAAGCGGTACTCATTCGCCGTGTCGATGAATTACAAGCCATTCAAGGGCTCATCCTCCCCGGTGGTGAATCGACTACGATGACGAAATTACTCGCGTTTTCCGGGTTGCATGATGCGATAATCGCGTCAGTGAAAAAAGGGATGGCGATTTGGGGAACGTGCGCCGGTTGCATTTTGTTGGGACGGCAGGGAAACGATGCGCGGGTAAAGAGTTTTCAGTTACTGGAAATGGATGTCGACCGGAACGCATACGGACGACAAATCGAATCGTTCATTGCTCCGGTAACCCTCAAAGACGATGCGAATCCAATCGAAGGGGTTTTTATTCGCGCACCGATAATTTCGAATTTAGGTAAGAACATCGAGATTATTGGAACCACCGGTGACAGCATAGTCCATATCGAAGCGGGTAAAGTATGGGCGACAACTTTCCACCCGGAATTGACTAACGATGAACGCTTACACCGGCGGTTCATCCAACGGATTTCAAGTTGACGCTTTCCGCTTACCACGATGAAAAAGAAAACCACCCTCACTTCCACCATCGAATCTTCTTTCCAACGCAACAGCTCATTGCTCGTTAATTGCGATAATCTTGAATTTCTGAACGCTTGTCCCGATGATAAGTTTGCCGTTGTCTATCTCGATCCACCGTTTTTCACCGGAAAAACCCGGGTGCAAAAAGACAACACAAAAACAATTTCCTATGACGATAATTGGGATGGTGGTCTTGAGGAATATTTAGAATGGTTACGAGTGCGGCTGGTGGAAATAAAGCGCGTGCTCAAACCGGATGGTACAATTTTCCTGCATCTCGATTCACATGCATCACATTACGGAAAAATCGAACTCGACCGCATATTCGGAACAAATAATTTTATTAATGAGATTATCTGGCACTACACCGGTGGCGGGCGGAGTCGGGTTCGTTTCTCCAACAAACACGATACAATCTTCTGGTACGGTAAATCGGACAAACATACATTTC
>CAZPUW010000593.1:0-1777 GCA_964589795.1 uncultured bacterium | reverse complement strand
GGTGCAAGGAGGTGCAACAAGTGTAGTAGTATCTGGAAATTATGCCTATATAGCAGGTGATTCCGGGTTAACTATTTTAGATATTTCTGTAATAAACGCACCCCAACAAATTGGTTTTTTTCCGATTCATCCTATGCCGTTTGTGATTTGGCCAGAAATAGCATTATTCGGAAATTTCATATTTTTCAATTCCACAACTTACGTTCATTGTATCGACGTTTCCGATCCGACATTGCCGCAGGAAGTAAGTTCTTATGACTTATCTGCACGTGGTATAACATTATCTGGCAACCACCTTTTTGGAATTAACGGTGGGGATTTGCACAGTACTCTGAGGATTTTGGATGTCACGAATCCTGCCGTTCCACAGCTTGTTGGTTACAACACTGCAATTCCCGCACCGAACGTATTCGGTATTGCGGTGACGGGGAACTACGCTTATTTGGCTTCTCCTGACTTATTATGTGTTTACGATTGTTCGCAGGCACTTGGTGTAGTGGACAGAACGAGCGATGCCATCCCTGAAAAATTCTCACTGAAACAAAATTACCCGAATCCGTTCAATCCGACAACGACAATCGAATACGCATTACCCAGAACAAGTAGGGTAGAATTGAAATTGTTCGATGTTACAGGGCGTGCGGTTGGGACACTGGTGAATTTCAGCCAAAATCCGGGTACGTACCGTGTGAAGGTCGATGGGAGCAAACTGGCATCGGGGATGAATTTCTACCGATTGAATACCGGAACATGCTCGGTGACAAAGAAGATGATGTTGATTCGGTAAAGTTGATGTTTTAGATCGCCACGTCACTTTGGTCGAACACGGTTTCGATCTGCGTTCCTCGCGAGTCATTTGAAAACAGCCACTTTCTTTTTATCTTTTCCATTATGGACCTCGACCAAATTTATTACGGAAATACACTTCGCCAATGGATTACCGCTTTCTGCGTTACGGTAGTGCTTTGGCTTATCTTCCAAGTCGTCAAGTTTATCACCGTCAAGAAAGTCGGAAAGCTTGCCGAGCAAACCGAAACAAAACTCGACGATCTTGCGATAGCGTTACTCGACCGCACTCGCTTTTACTTTCTTTTCTTCATCGCGTTTTACTTTGCATCGAAACTGCTCCATATCCCCGAACGGTTCGAAATCTACTGGCATAACTCGATTCATGTCGCATTTGCCTTGCAGACGATTTCATGGGGCAATAGCTTAATTGAATTCGTTCTGGGCAAAGATAGTCAGGTTATCGGCAAAGATGTTACCTCTTCCGCCAGTTATGGGGTTCTTGGATTCATTTCGCGAATAGTACTCTGGAGCATTGTCCTACTAATCACTCTGAGTAACTTCGGGGTGAACATCACCGCGATTGTTACCGGACTTGGCGTCGGTGGTATCGCGGTCGCACTCGCCGCACAAAAGATTCTTGGCGATATATTCAGTTCGTTCATCATCGTGCTGGATAAACCATTCGAAGTCGGTGATTTCATTGTCATCGGGGAATTCAAAGGGACGGTTGAAAGGGTTGGAATCAAGACGACCCGATTCCGAAGTATTACCGGTGAACAGATTATTATGCCGAATGGCGCTGTTATCGATTCGAAGATGCGCAACTTCAAACGGATGGACGAACGGCGGGTATCTTTCCGGCTCAATATTGAATACGGTACACCCGAAGCGACTCTAATACAGATTCCGAAATGGGTGGAGGCGATTGTTACCGGCCAACCACATACACGTTTCGTTTATGCGACCTTTCTTGAATACGGAGAATTCT
>CAZPUW010000592.1:0-1780 GCA_964589795.1 uncultured bacterium | reverse complement strand
AAGGGGAAGACCATACGATAAGATGGCTCCACAGCGATTCGATACGTGTTCTCGTCGGTGCGCTCCGCGGTACGCAAATCTCACGGTTCGGAAGTTCTACCGCCGATTCGTTCGTCTGGACGGTGTCGGGCGATACCAGCACACACGCCTATATTCGGCTGGCGCAATACCCCGATTCGATATATATCATTCTCAGCCAGCCGATTGTCATTCAATTCAACGATGTCCCCGAACCGGTTGTACCGAAAGAATTTCATCTGAGTGCGGCGTATCCAAATCCATTTAATCCCACTACCACCATTCGTTATGCGGTACCGCGAGCTTGTAAATTGGCGGTTGCCGTATATGATATCCGTGGCGCAACCGTATCCGAGACGACACAGGAGATCACGTCTCCCGGTGAGTACCATATAACGCTTAATGGTGAAAATTGGTCGTCAGGCGTGTATTTCGTTAATATACAAGCCGGTACAAACCGCGGTATGCAGAAAGTAGTATTGATTAAGTAATTGCTTTCAATATCATTCGACATAAAAAGGGCAGACTGCATTGTCCGCCCTTTTTATGCTTACTTAATTCGTCTATCACTTATAACAGAACCTTCTTGACCGCCGCGATGAACCGTTCATTCTCGTGTTGCAATCCAATTGAAACCCGAATATACTCCCGCAACCCATAGCCATCTACCGGGCGAATCACCACTCCGCGTTTCAATAATTCATGGAACAACTGCCGTCCCGGAATGGGTGTCTTGACTAAAATAAAATTCGCTTCGCTGGCGACATATTCGAGTCCTGCAAATGGGAGTTCATGATATAAAAACGCTTTCCCTTTTGCGTTTACTTCAAGGGTTCTCAACAAGAATTCGACATCATCCAGCGCCGCAAGCGCACCGATTTGTCCAAGTATGTTTACGTTAAACGCTTCCCGTACCGTGTTGAGCGATTGTGCTATCTCCGGCGTGGTAATGGCGTATCCGACCCGCAGACCCGCAATACCATACGCCTTGGAAAAAGTGCGGAACACGATAACGTTTCGTCCCTGTCGGACATATTTTATCGTTTCGGGATAGGTGGCGGGATTGCGGTATTCATAATATGCTTCATCGAAAATCACAATCACGTTTCTCGGCACCGTCGCCATTAGCCAATCAACCTGCTCGCGCGACATCAGCGTCCCGGTCGGGTTGTTCGGATTCGCGATAAAAAGTAATTTTGTTTTCGGTGTGATAGCCGCAATCATCGCTTCCGCGTCGTATTCGCAATTCGGCATTTCCACCCAATTCACCACACCGTTCATTATCTGCATGGCGATGCGGTACTTAAAAAACTCGTAGCATCCGATTACCGCTTCGTCGCCCGCATCGATAAACGATTCGGTGACAAGTTCCACCAATTCGGTCGAACCGTTACCCAATACTATCCACTCGCTTGGTACTTCGTGTTTCGCCGCTAACTTATGTTTGAGGTAATAACCGTTGCCGTCGGGATAACGGTGGATATCGGTAATCGCCATCCGCAAAGCCGTCATTGCCTTCGGCGATGGGCCAAGTGGATTTTCATTCGATGCGAGTTTGATTACATCGGTGACGCCAAATTCGCGTTGTACTTCGGAAATCGGCTTGCCCGGCTCATACGGAGATATCGTATTGACAATCGGACGGGTAAGTGTGGAGAGTTTGGTGGCCATAAAAACCTCGGTAGGTAAAGGTAGTCGGGACGGGGCTATTTGGCTTGGTATCCTAAGTCGTTAACGGCCTCGATTAGTTTTTCCAGTGGTG
>CAZPUW010000591.1:0-1782 GCA_964589795.1 uncultured bacterium | reverse complement strand
TTTTTACCTTATTGGACCGGTTCATCCCCACGCGCGTGGGGATTACTAACTCCATGTCGATACTGTCCTCGGGCTTATCGGTTCATCCCCACGCGCGTGGGGATTACATAGATCGCATTTATTATATGTGCGGTCAAAACGGTTCATCCCCACGCGCGTGGGGATTACTGCGGCCAACCGGAATGCGGCCGATAGCTCGTCCGGTTCATCCCCACGCGCGTGGGGATTACGAAATAACCACTGCCAGTTACATCGTGTTACATACTTACTAGGATTTCAAAGCATTGAAAGTAATAATCCCAATCCATGTCTTGGTATAGACGCCATTATCAACAAAAATATAGGCGATAGAGCTATATGGTCGACTGTTTTCACGTACCGACTCCGAGCGTTGATAGTTTGTTCTGCTCGATTAGTTGTAAAACTGAATCACAACAGGCAGGAACCGACGGATAATCGCCCTCGTAAATACCGCCGAATGTGCCGATATGAGATGGATAGCTCGCTTGATGGTATACCAGAAAGCCGTCGGGTAATGTCGGTGCGCCTATTTCTACAATGCGCTCGGCAACGATATTCGCAAACTCTTCTCGCTCAGGGTTGCCGGGCAGGTATTTAAAATCGAATCCAGTTGGCGGTCGTTCACCATCGACTGCCCACACACCGATTGGCTTGTAATCGATTCCGCCGGGAACATCGACTAATATCGTATCGATAACAAATCGTACTTTCACGCAGTCCCTCCGTTAATCGCTGCCATCGCTATCTGGTAGAGCTCTTCTTCAATTCTCGCATAGAGGTCGGGATTTTCTTTTTTCCGGCGGGTTAACTCTTTCCACTGTTCCGAGTGCGCTCGGTCAACCATCGGAACAATTCTTTCGATAATAAATCGTTTACCGTCAACAGCAGTCAAATTGAAACCATACTCGGTTTCCGTAATATCGGAAATACAAAAATAATGACCGTGACGCGATTCGTCCTCATATCCGGTCAAACAAAATAGTAACCAGAATTTTGTGTCGAGTGGCTTTCCGGTAGAATCAAAATGGGGAATTAAAGAAAGTACTCGATAGTGGCATACAATTCCCAAATCGATAATGCCGGAGTCGTCGCCAGAGTCAAGCTGAATCCAAGAACCGGTCTTGGCAAAGCTATCAAATTTTGCTGCAATGTCTGCTATCGCTTTTCCGAAATCGAAACTCATTACTTCCTCACTGTTACAACTTTTTCTATTGGTTTACCGCTATCGAAAAATCAAACGACCGGGCAGTATCCGGTTCATCCCCACGCGCGTGGGGATTACTTTCTGCAACTCCGCTAATGCTTTTATCTCGGCGGTTCATCCCCACGCGCGTGGGGATTACTGCGGCCAATCGGAATGCGGCCGACAACTCCTCGGTTCATCCCCACGCGCGTGGGGATTACTTCCTGTTTCCAAGTGGGGTCTATAATAATGTCGGTTCATCCCCACGCGCGTGGGGATTACTTATAGGGCTTCTGGTTGTGACAATCATTGCGCGGTTCATCCCCACGCGCGTGGGGATTACGATTAGAGCAATCGCAGACGAGCGGGGCTTATCGGTTCATCCCCACGCGCGTGGGGATTACGATCTATGAATTGACCTTTTTTCTTTCGTGGAGCGGTTCATCCCCACGCGCATGGGGATTACCCACTGCAGGTTGATAAACGCCTCACTGGAGTCGGTTCATCCCCACGCGCGTGGGGATTACTTATGGAGGAGGCCGATAAGTATTGCTCACCGGCGGTTCATCCCCACGCGC
>CAZPUW010000590.1:0-1786 GCA_964589795.1 uncultured bacterium | reverse complement strand
TACCGTTTCTTAATTCGCGGTTGGAATGGAACGGAGCTTATTCGCAAGCAACTTTCTACCAACCGGATCGGCGCGATGTGGTTTTTGCTCAGGCAGATACGACATGGCATGTATTGATAGTAAACGATAGCCCATTTCGCAGATACGGCAACATGCAGGATTATTCACGGGAAGGTTCCCTCGATTGGACGATTCCGCTGACATTGCTCTCTTCCGGTTCAAAACTAAAAACCGGCGGTGCGTATCGATATATGAACCGCAACTTTGAAACAAGAAAATTCTATTTTGAGAATGTTAGACAACCCGGCCAACCCTACATCGACTATTCGCTCCCACCGGATGAAGTATTCAGCGCTCGCAATATCTACGACCAGTTTCGATTGAAAGAAGTCACTACAGCGCTCGATCCGTATCGTGCTCACATGGCTGTAACTGCGGGTTACGTGATGGCAGATGCCAATTTGGGTAATCTCTGGCGTCTTGTCGGAGGAGTGAGAGTCGAAAGGACAGTTCAAAAATACCAGACATACAGTATAGCCGGAACAACTGCATCCAGTACTGCGAGCGGCGGTCCCGAACACACCGATGTTCTACCTTCACTCGGTGCCACTTACCGCATCTCCCCGGAAATGAATTTACGGGCTTCGATCAGCCGCACAATTGCCAACCCCGATTATGCTGAATTGATACCGACATCGGATCAGGATTACTACAATACGGCTTCGAAGGAAGGCAATCCGAATTTGAATTATACAAAGATTTCTAATTACGACTTGCACTGGGATTGGTACACCGGTATGGGCGAGACTGTTGGGGCCGGTACTTTTTACAAAAAGATTGTAGATCCGATTGAGCTCGTTCAAGTAAACGCAAGCGAGATTGTCGTACGACCGGACAATTTCGGTACGGTTGATAACTATGGCTTTGAATTAGAATTTCGCAAAAGTCTCGAACCACTATCGCGTTATACCGGTAATTGGATTCGAGATTTCTCCATCATCGGAAACTATGCATACATCTCTTCTAACATCAAGCTCGACAATCGTCCTTCCAGTGCGATTCTAACCTCTAAGAAACGTCCGATGATGGGACAATCACCTTATGTCATAAACGGAACTTTATCCTACGAACAACACGATTGGGGTTCGAATGTACGGGTCTTGTTCAATACGTTCGGTAAGCGGCTTGTGCAAGTTGGATCGTATGGTGCCGCCGATACATACGAAGAAAGTTCCGACAAGCTGGATGTCTATTTCGACCAGAAACTTGGTGCGAATTTTATCATGAAACTGCAAGCTTCGAACATCCTCGATCCGGTAATCCGGCAAACCGCCGGCGGTAAGAATTTCAACAACTACAAAGCTGGTAAGACATACGGCTTATCGGTTTCATATGTACTTCAGTAATTCACACACACCCAGAAAGGAGATAGTATGACGATAAAGAAGGCATTGGCAATCGCGTTGCTGTTCAGCGCTACTGCCGTGTTCGCACAATCCACTTCGGGATTGTCGAGTAATGTTGCGGTAATCAATCGCACAGTTCCTTCCGGTTGGTCGTTGACTTCGCTTCCAGTCATTCCGGCAAGCACTGCAATCGGTCAGGTTATGGCCGAGAATAATGGTACCGGAAATCAGTTGAATGGCGGTACGAGTGCGACCACATCGGATCAAGTTTGGAACGAAAACGGCCAATTCGGCTGGTATTACAGTGGAACACCAGGTTCCGGCTGGTATGGTTCGTTGTCGCAGGTTAGCAATAACGAAGGTTACTGGATTTACAACCG
>CAZPUW010000589.1:0-1786 GCA_964589795.1 uncultured bacterium | reverse complement strand
ATGAAAACAACCGCAAATGCTGAATACAAAAATGTAATTCGCATGGCATTGTCCTCGTAATTTTAGTTGTTCACTTTCGGATAATCCTCTCAACTGCCGCCGTTACCCGCTCCGGCGCAAGATTCTGCATACAACCGCCATATTGGCAGGACTGGGCATAATAACACTTACACGGTGGATCCGGTTCGATAAATTCACCGCGGCCATACAATTCAAATTCGTGCCGATTAAATATATTGTTGAACAAAACCAACGGACGTTGGCGTCCAATCGCAAGATGCATTGCCATTGTTACCGCAGTGACTACGACATCCATTTCGGATAGAAGTGAATCGAATTTGTTGAGGGGCATCGTTCCATAATACACCGCGTTTGTTTCCGCATGTAATTTTTTGTTGCGCTCATCCTCATCGGGCCCACCGAGAAGAATGGGCGAATAGCCCTTCGCTTGCAATAGTTTAATAAGTGAGACCCAATGTTCTTCCGGCCAAAGCCGGGTGCTCCAACGCCCGCCACAACCGGTGTTGAGACCAATGCGTTTTCCCAACGGAGGCAAATCAAATCCATGCGCAACCGGAGACGGCATGATGTATTCTTCACCGGAAAACTCGTATCCGCAAATAGCGAACGCTTCGGCTTGATAAGAGAGTGTATTTGCTTTGCTCAAGTCGTCGAAGAGTCCGGTGAGCCATTTGTGTTGCGCCGCTTGTTTACTGAATTGCTCGATACCGAACGGATGAACGACTCCATTGTGAATTACGTAACCGTACTTTTTATGCGCATCGAGTTTAGTCGCGACGGCTGCCGCTTCGGGGTCTTTGTCAAGACAGAATAAGCGATCAAAATGGATTTGCTCGAGCTGTACCATCGAGCGGGTATCGAGTTTATAAATATGATCAACCCACGGTGAACCGGGGACGGCATCGGGAAAATCGGTAAGCCAATGAATCCGGTGATGGGGAAAATCTTTTTTCAGGCGGCGCAACAGCGGTGTCGTGCGCATGACATCACCCATCGCGCCAAGTTTGATGATGAGGATATCACCAACAGTCGGTTCATAATATTTGCAACCATCGCAGTGGACGCCATGCTCTTTGTGCGGTTTGCACGGGAGATGGCCGCGATACCAGCGGCAGTCGGTGTGAACCGGCTCCTGTAGATTGGATAGAAAATTCATTTGCCCCTTTTACCCGCTACCAAGTTGTTTTTGAAAGATAAGTACGCCATAGTTGCCATGCCATAGCGCCGGTAAAAGGAGCGATGGCAATTTAATCCAATATCTCTACGACAATAACCGTTTCGTATTTTCCTTCATTGGTCGTTACAGTAATCGTCGTATCGAAAGACGCCATGGAGGTGGCGCGGCTACCAGCTTCTGCTCCGGAACAAACCCACTTCTTTTGAAACATGTCCACCATAGCGGCATAGGGGTAAGTGGGATCGCATTTATTCGCGGCAGCCATTGCGTTGTAAAAGACTCCGCGAATGTCATTCGCCATTTGATCGACTTGGGTTGTCCAATTGTGGTTAATAATCCACTGTTCTATTGTAGAACGGTTGGCCGCCATTTTGTTCTCCTGTGGTTGTGGTTTAAGTACCCCAATATCGTCAAATTAGAGAAAAGAATAATAATTTGTGTGTTAAATTTCTATTATTGATTCGTGATAACGGGCACGAAAGCCCTGTGATCCCGCGAAGCTTTTAGATGCAAACCTTTCCGACCGCTAACGACACAGTTACCGACGAGAAGTCGACTACATCTCAGCCGATATTCAGAGAATTACTG
>CAZPUW010000588.1:0-1795 GCA_964589795.1 uncultured bacterium | reverse complement strand
CACCTGCAAATATTTTAGTCGAATTTTTTATTAAAAAGGGAACGGGTAAATCGAACGGGCCTAACGAATCTCCGGGCGTGAAGGAATATTCGTGGTAAGCGGGATCAAATCCGGGTAAAGTAACCGCAGTTGCTGGTTCGGCACACCATGCAAGGTTAGTGATAAAAACCAAAAGAAGGACGATTATCGCCATCGGTAAATGTGTGCGCCTTCTTGGTTGATGAGAAGTAAATGGCTTTCGGAAGAAGATGCTGAGAGAATTGGATCTGCAAGTAATGGCGTCTCGACAGGTTCACTTTTATATCGGACATTCCACATTGCTTTGGCGGAAATAGCAAACAGCGAATCACCCGGTGCGGTCGTAAGTAATGCGGGATGAAATGAATCAGGTTCGGCAATCCAATGCGAGTATGAGCCATACCTCGCCAGCGAAAGTAAACGTGGTTCTTTTTTGGTGGAATCAAACAATACAAATAGTGAGTCGCGGGCACTCGCGATAGATATCACCGGATCCATTACCGGTAGCATGATGTGCCAGCTATCGCGCCCAAAGCCGTCGATAGCTACCAATTCATTGCGGTCGCGGTCGATAAACACAGTTTCGCCGAACGATGTCTCGGCAATTACGGATGCGAACCGGTTACGGTATTCATCCGGTAGCGGGACGGTCGATGTTGTCTCAAATCGTCGGTTTAGTTTCAATAGAATATGCTGAGTTCTGTCGAAACAGATTATCGATAACCCATCCTTGGCAAGTGCCACCGGCTCTGTTAATCTTCCGGGAAATGAGAGATTCTGGGAGCGTAATGTTGTATCGATACGGTTAAGCGTACCGTTACCCGCATCTGCAACCAACCAGTAACCATCGCTGAGATAACACACCGCAGTCGGGCGTATCCAATGTTGCGCAAAGATAGTTTTTGTGAAAGTGAAGAGTAGAAGAAGAGTGAAGAATGAAAAAAAGCGCCGCAGATTGACTCTACAGCGTGGTAATGGGTCGTTCGTGAACACATGAAAAATGTGCAATCGCATGACCCTCCCGTATTACGCGTTTTCTAAAAACATTCGTTCACCAGTTCCCGGTGTTTTCAGTTAAACGCGCAACCGTGCTATTTCTTTCCCATTAATTCGAAAAAGATTTTCTCATACTTACGAGCGCTGACTTCCCACGAATTGTCGGTTTTCATGCCGTTCACCCGGGCGGATTGCAGTAATGCGGCGTTGTTATACAAATTCAAAGCCCGCTTACACGCTTTCATCAGCCCGCCGGAGGTATTCTCTTTGAATACGATACCCGTTCCCGTCTTCGTCTTTTCGTTAAAATCAACTACGGTGTCCGCCAAACCGCCGACCGGACGAACAATCGGGATTGTTCCGTATTGCAAACTATACATCTGATTCAATCCGCACGGTTCATAACGCGACGGCATTAGGAAAAAGTCGGATGCCGCTTCAATGCGGTGCGCCAACGGGTCGTCAAAAACAAGATTTAGTGAAACCTGACCGGGGAATTTCTTTGATAAATCGTTCAACTTCTTGGCGAACTTATCTTCACCAACGCCAAGTAAGGCAAATTGAGCACCTAAATTCGCAAGTTCGGGAATCACATCGATAATCAGGTCGATACCTTTTTGTTCGACCAATCTGCCAATCATGCCAAACAACGGTGCGCATACATCATGCTTTAAGCCCAACTCGACTTGTAGCATCTGCTTGCAGCGGGTCTTTCCAGCCAAATTGATAACCGAATAGTGCGCGGGTGTTTCCGTATCTTTTGCCGGATCCCACACATCCG
>CAZPUW010000587.1:0-1809 GCA_964589795.1 uncultured bacterium | reverse complement strand
TCGTGATTCCGTTATCGGGACATGTGTTCTGGGCGGAGGGGTGGATATTCAGCGTATGGTTTATTACGGTTTGTTGCTCCATTACGCTTTATCTATATCACAACGAGCCGGAGATGCTGGTGGAAATTTGTAAACGGCAATTGTTCGACGATCCACTCGGATGGGACAAGAATGTTTTTTATGTGGCGATTGGACTTTGTGCGCTGTGGCTTTTGTTGATGCCGATTGATGCCAAGTTATTCAACTGGTCGAAAAATTTTCCTTCGTTATTGGAGGATTTTGGTATTCTCGGCCTTTTGCTTTCATTCTTTTTGTTGATGCGGGCATTTGTCGATAACACTCACTTGTTACCACTGATACCGATGCAACTTGACCGGAAACAGGAAATTCCCACGCTTGGTGTGTACAATGTTGTGCGTCATCCATTATACCTTGGCGTAGTGTTGATGTTCTTGTTTGCACCGATTCATCTCGGCTCGTTTTACGGATTAATCGTGGGTGTGATTTTAACGATTACGGTTTGCGTCCGCATCGCAGCGGAAGAACAAATGCTTGTCGAAAAATTTGACGGCTATATCAACTACCGAAATCGTGTAAGATACCGTCTCATTCCGTTTATCTGGTAAAAATTACCCCTCGAAAACAGTGATAATTGCACAGAGCGAACTTTTTCGGCAAATTGTGCGTATCACTCTCTTGATTATTTAACAGAAAACCTGCACTGCGTTCAACTGTGTCATTACCAATTCGACAAACCCTCCGGGCATTTTCCCACCGTAATTACCGTCTGTACTGGTCGGGAGTGACCATTTCTCTCATCGGGACGTGGATGCAGAATCTCGCGCAGGGATGGCTTGTCTGGCGGCTCTCGCACGACCCGTTCATGTTGGGATTGGTCAATACGACTTCGCAACTACCGACATTGTTACTGGGGTCGTTAGGTGGTGTTTTAGTGGACCGTACCATCAAGAAGCGTGTTCTCTACATCACCCAAACCGGACTGGCACTTTCGGCGTTAGCCCTTGCAATCGTTACCTACTACAACTGGGTCACTGTTACTCAAGTCGTCATCATCGCAGGAATTTCGGGAATATTTGCGGCAATCGATGCGCCGGCCCGGCTTGCGTTTATTCATGATTTGGTAGGAAAAGAGGATTTGGGGAATGCGGTTGCGCTCAACTCCTCCACATTCAATGGGGCACGGTTGGTAGGGCCGTCGATTGCGGGATTAATAGTTCCATTTATTGGAGAAGCAGGTTGTTTCTTTGTCAATGCGCTCTCGTTTTTTGCATTGATATTGACACTTTCGATGATGACCGGGCTTCCAAAGCCGGTGAAGAAAGTGCGGGAACCAGTTGCCCGTGAATGGGTGGAGGCGTACAAGTTCATCCGTTCTTCACCGTTACATCGCTCGCTTATGATTAACATCGTTTTCTTCGGTGCATTCGGGTTTGCTTATACCGTGCTCATGCCGGTGTATGCAGATAATATTCTAAACGTAGGTGTCAGCGGCATGGGATTCCTGATGGGAACGATTGGTGCGGGAGCATTGTGCGGCGGCTTGTTGCAAGCGACCTACTCGAGTACAATGAAACGTGGTAAGATGGTTATCTACGGCTCATTCGGACTCGGTACCGCCGCCTCTATATTTGCTTTTTCTACTTATCTACCGCTTTCGATCTTGATGCTTATAATTGCTGGATTCTCCAGTATAACGATGCTGGCTTCCACCAACACACTCCTGCAAATTTATGCACCTGACCATTTACGGGGCAGAGTAATGGGTTTTTATACAACTTGTTTTATCGG
>CAZPUW010000586.1:0-1821 GCA_964589795.1 uncultured bacterium | reverse complement strand
TAGTCTCCCACGTCCATTCGGTATCGGCATTATACCAAATATGATGGTAACCCCCTTCTCCCCATGACCCTTCAGGAAGATGAATACGGGTGGCAACTTCGACTGAATCTAATTTTTCACCCAGTGTTATCGGAGTCGCATTCGTGTTTTGCAATTTACGGATGACCAGATCAATCCAACGGATACCTTCAAACCACCAATGCCCGAATAGCTCGGTATCAAACGGAGCGCAAACAACCGGATTTTTTACGCCGCTTGCTTCCGCTTCAGAAATTGCTTGTTGTACCAATGACACAAAGTGGTCGGCATTCTCGCCTAACCGCCAATCGACTTTATCCGGTTCGTACGGTTGCTTTTCGCCAAGACCGGCTTTCGCACTGGTTACCCGCCAATACCGGTTACCACCGGGAAAATGCTTCTTATGGAAATCGAGGTAATACCCATCACCGGGATAACCGTGTTCGCCCGACCACACTTGCAGCGTGGTTTTGGGATGGCGGGTGAATACCCCAACCGGCTGTTTCCCTTCGATGTCGCCGACCCAATGTAATTCATACGGCGACGTCGGTTTTTCCGGTTGCGGTGGTTGGGATAACTCAAATTGTTCCCACAATTTTCGCAACCCTTCGAACCGTGCCAGATACGCACCGATTGGTTTTCCCCCCTCAGTCAAATGCGAATCGACAATAAAATACCGGAGCCCGACTTCATTAAGCAGCTCTTCGATGCCCGCCCGCATTCGCGGTGTGTGATCCACACCAACCGGTGTGGTCCATTCATATCCGGGACGGTAAGCGCATTCGGGAAGCCAAATACCGCGCGGTTGCCGATGAAAATGTTTTTTGTAGGTTTCGACACCGACACGGAATTGTGCACGTAGTGCATCGTCATAACCTATTAAGGGAGAATAGCCGTGGGTCGCCGAAGAAGTAATTAATTCGATTGCACCGAGGTCCTGCAATTTGCGGAACTGGCCGATGATATCATGTTCATACTGTTTGTTGAATAAGTCGAGAAAATAGGTATAGTAATCCAACCAATAATCGGCGAGAGCCGCCATTTGAGTATCACCGTCTTGCTTAAAACGGATCCGGTCTTCATTGCATGCCCCAATTTTAAGTTCGAGGTATTCATTCAACTCAAATGGAAATGTGGGGTCGGCAAGTTGTTCGGCGAGTACCGGTGTAATACCGATAGTGATATTCGGTTGAATGCCATCCTCAACTAATCCGTCGCACATATCGAGCAACGGCAAATAGCATTCGGTCGCGGCCTCGACAAGCCATACCGATCCATGCGGCCATTTACCGTGCGAGATTACATACGGTAAGTGACTATGTAAAACGAGTGCAAAATTTCCCATCCCAACCCCCTGTTTATGGCCAATACCGGGCTTGATGTTCCAATTCTCCCAGCCAACGAAATGTTACGTTGCCGAATTCGGGAACCCGTTGCACGATGTTGGATTGTTCGCGCACTTCCAACCGTATTTGTATCTCATCACCAATTTCTACTTTCAATACAGAACGTTGAATCGATAATTCAAGCATTTTGTCGTAGGCAAAATCGATGTCGGTATCCGGTATCGCTTGGTGCGACCAAGTATATTCTTGTAATTCCGCTTCACGTTTTTGATAATAAAAGATAATTTCGTATGGAGCAGGATTTTGAAGAAACAGACCATTCAACCCAAAATACAACTTCTTATCGTCCATACCGAACCGAACCCGCGAAACCGGATGTTCAGTGCGTCGTATCGCACCGTGGGTAGTTACATCAATTTCACCCGCACCCAACCACTCATAGTACGCCGTTTCCCGT
>CAZPUW010000585.1:0-1823 GCA_964589795.1 uncultured bacterium | reverse complement strand
ACCAAACCATTCGTTCCAGCAACGATATAACCACCATCATTGGTCAAACGAATACAGCGGGCAGCGCCTACCGGGCCAGTATATGACCATGCAAAGAGTAGAGAAGGAATAAGCCATAACAATAATCCGAAATAACCGAATTTCAACTTAGTCATATTTTGTTCCTTTGCTGATATTCCGTACAACTTCACTTTTGATAAATGATACGAAAGACAAACTATAATTCTAAAAACCCAAAACCAAGTATTTTTACATGAAACGATAACTCGATAGAGAGTGTTTTTTTTTAAGTAGTGTGACAAATGAACATGTCTGTTGTGTAAATTTCTATTCTCATAATGCAATAATAATTAATAAATTACGATTATTATTGTATTTATTAACAAATCAACTGCTTAAAAAATCGAATCGAAAGTGCTAATAGATGTGTAAAAATTTTGACACTCAGTTGTAAAATTATTTGACAACAGGTGTCGTAGTGATTACAATGATGTAACTACCATTTCATAAACCATTTTCATCGGGTGAATTTCGTTGCCGAACTTTGTCAAGACCGAGAACGAACAACATGAAGTCTTCGCTGGCCGTTATCGTGTCGAGCGAATTCTAATGCGTAGTTCTACTGTTCACACCTACGAAGTTACCGATTTATACGATTCCAACCAGCGTAAGTTACTCCGATTATATGAGAAATTCCGTCCTGACGATGCCAGTTTTGGTTTCATTACAAAACGTCTTCATCGAATTCAAAAAATTGGTTTATCCGGCATACTCCTTCCTTTGGAAATTGGTCGAACGGATGATGGAAGCGTTTATTACACTCGTACATACCTCCCATGTCCCAGCTTTAAGTCAATAAAAGAAGAACTAACTCCTCTCGAATGTCTTCGTGTATTGTTTGAACTTGCGGATACACTTCGGATACTGCATGAACATAAATTCCTTCATTACCGGTTGCACATCGATAACATCTTTGTGGATCTGGATACACTACGTAGTGGTCAATTCGACCGTAAGTGTGTTTGGCTCTGCGATTTTGGTTTGATTCCTAATCAAGGTTTATCGTTAACATCGCCATTTTACCTGCCTCCGGAATCAAGAAAGCTCAAACAATTTGATGTTCGTTCGGAAATTTACTCGTTTGGGTTAATGGGTTACTTACTCTTCGACTCTACGAAACGTGACCAAGAAGAATACTTCGATATTAGTGAAGAGGGTCCGGATAATTCATCTTTTGAATTACCTCTTCTCCGAAATCCTCAAGTTCCCGCTTCCGTTCTTTCGATTTTATACAGTTGTATCCAATCGGATCGGGAATTCCGTCCCGGATCGGTTCGTGAAATAGAGGATGTATTATTTCATGAGTTGAAATACGCGGATATACCTGTCCTGCCTGAAATGACGTTTCCTTTTACCGGTAGGAACGCGGAGTTACGGTTTTTTTCCTCAAAAATAGCTGACAGTGCGAAGAATGACCAGTGGGCGATACTTCTCCACGGTGAAAATGGCGTTGGGAAAACCTGCTTAATAGAGGACTTCATAGGAGAATGCAAGTTAAGTGGAAAAAAAGTCGTTAAAGTAACCGGTAAACTTTTCGAGTCTTTAAAACAGTCAATCGACTTAGCCCCCTTTCTTGAAGAATCCACCCGGGATTTACACGAAATAATTGCCGACGCGCTTCAGCAAACTATTCAGATTAGTAAATGCGGTGTTTTGGTAGTTTACTGGGATACACAAGATCAAAGTAGTGGCGATTCCTTTCAGTTATTCAAAGAGCTGTTACTTTTTCATACTAAGTTGCCGGTATTTTGGATAATTGAGGC
>CAZPUW010000584.1:0-1832 GCA_964589795.1 uncultured bacterium | reverse complement strand
TTCGGAACGTGAATGTATCCACTCAAGTCGCCTGCCGGATGTGCTACTGGAGCCATCGGTGGTGGTGGTGGCGGGGTCTTGGACGAAGACGGAATTAGTGCCGGAGCCGCACCGGGTTGCAAGCCGATACTGCCGGTTGCCATAGCACCGCGGGTCGCAAGGTACCCTTCCATATCTTTTTTCGAGACACGCCCTTCGAGGCCGGTGCCGGGTATGCGCGACAATTCATCCATCGAAATACTATTCTCGGATGCCATTTTCATCACGACGGGGGAATAAAACCGTTTTCCCGCAATGACCGGAGCTTGCGCGATAACAGACGCGGCTGTCATTGGTTCATGTTTCACGGCAGGAGTTGGCTGGCCGCCACTCCTTTTAAATTCTTTTATTGCGATTCCACCACGGTCGGAACCATCGTGTGGTGAACTGCTTTGCGCATCGATTTGTTCGGTGTGTACCGGTTCAGGAAAATCTACTGGTCGCTCGACATGGTCTTTTGGTGCGGTTGCGGGTTTACTTGCCGCGGGAGCTGGTGCCGGTTTTGTCGCAGTTATGCCAACCGACGCATCGGTTTCAATGCGTGCGATAATCGTCTTGATGGGTACAGTGATATCTTTTTGAACAAGAATCTCAGCGAGGATTCCAGTCGCGGGCGATGGAACCTCGAGCGTCGCCTTATCGGTCGCGACTTCAAGAATCGTCACGTCGCGCTCGACTTTATCGCCGACTTTCACTTTCCAATTGACAATGGTGCCTTCAGCGATTGATTCGCCTAATTGCGGCATCACCATATCGACTTTTGCCATTTGATTTCCCTATGGTAAAGCTATATGAAAAGAATTGTGTCGTGTTTCATCACTGGAACCGACCTCTAATCCCGCATCGGGTCTTCGCCGGTGATTGCGCGATCCACTTCGAGTTGCGCGAGAATTTCATCCAACTGGTGAGCAAGTGCGTCGCGATGTCCCTTCTCTTCTTCCACCAATTCAAGGAACATCTTCTTTTCCATGTGTGTCTGCGCCCGCTCGGCGGCAGTGGTGTAGAAATTGACGCTGTCCTGTTCGCGCTTCATCGCCATCTCGACAATTTCATGCATTGTAGTCAATTCACTGATTGAATAATGTGCCATTGTGGCTCCAAAAAAAATTGTGTGGTTAGAACGCTGCTAATTCACGCAAGGCAACCAATATTTTGTTGGTATCCGGTGAAAAATACTCTTCCAACGATGGTGCATACGGAACTGGTGTATCGATTGCCGCGACCCGCTTAATCGGCGCATCGAGCGCATCAAATGCATATTCAGCTACTATCGCCGCGATTTCGCCACCCATTCCCGCCGTCAATGTGTCTTCGTGGATACAGCAAAGTTTGCCCGTCTTTCTGACAGACTTCAATACGGTTTCACGGTCGATGGGAAGGAGAGTGCGGAGATCGACGATTTCGACTTCGACCCCTTCTTTTGACAGGATTTCAGCCGCTTCCAGCGAGTTATGTACCATCGAGCCATACGTTACGATGGTGATGTCGCTTCCCTCGCGTTTAACATCCGCTTTACCAATTTCAACGACATACTCTTCATCGGGAAGTCGCTCTTTGATACGGCGATAGAGGAACTTGTGTTCAAAATAAACGACTGGATTCGGGTCGCGAATCGCCGCTTTGATTAAACCATACGCATCGTAAGGGGTGGAAGGTGCGACAACTTTCAGACCCGGGGTTTTCACAAACCACATTTCGGGATTGCCCGAGTGGAACGGCCCGCCGTGGACACCACCGCAGGATGGACAACGAATCACCATCGGTACGGGTGCGCCATACCGGTAGTGCATTTT
>CAZPUW010000583.1:0-1833 GCA_964589795.1 uncultured bacterium | reverse complement strand
TGGATGATGGAATTTGGTAATAGTTCGTCGTACTGGAATTCGTACGTAGATCAGTACCAGCCGGGCCACCGGTTCCATTACCATAGCGTTCCCAGAAAGAACTGTAGGTAACTCCGGCATCAGTCGAATAGACCAATTGGAATGAATCTACTCCTGCTTGGTATCCGCTGTACCACCAATCGAAGTCGATGCGTACAGCTGTAGAACCCACGGTATTAATCGGTGGCGACCACAAAATACTCTCCTGATGAGGGGTGGTATAATACAGGTTATCGTAAGCGGCACCAGCACCACCATTACCGTTGGAGGAATATTGCCAATAATATGACGCACCAATTGGATAAACATTTTGCCAGCCATCCGGCGGCCATGGTGTACTTGACGTGAATCCTTGAGTATAGGGTAGCGTTGCAATATTGACTCCATAACCACTCGCTGTCAATCGTGCAGTTGTGGAGTTATTCGCATTGGACGTGAAATGGATGGTATCGGTAAATGCACCCGCAGTAGTGGGATGCCACGTCATCGTCAATGCCGCCGAGTCACCCGATAAAATACTTTGTGTCGTCCAGCTTGGTGTTAAAGTCGCTGTCACGTTGGTGATGCGCAAGGTATCAGCACCGGTATTCTTTACATAAGCGGTACGGGTATAACTACCGTTTGTCACCCGATAGCCGTAAGCCAGGTTCGACATGTTAAATCCAATACGTGGCACAGTCACACTGAATATCTGGATATTGTCGAGAGCAAGCGAGGAACCGGAGTACATAGTCGCGCCGGAAACCGCCTTAAACCCGAACAGAACCCCGGTCTGTCCCAAAGCACTTGCGGGTATTACTGCTTCAGTTGAAGCCCAATCAGTAGACGTAGTAGTCGGGTTTTGATAATAATTTGTCGTACTGGTGTTGGTACGGATATCCGTACCTTCGGTACCTCCAGTGCCGCCACTATAGCGTTCCCAGAATACATTGTATGTCGTGCCGCCGTCGAGCGAATATACTACCTGGAACGTATCGGTGCCGGTCAGATAACCGCTGAACCACCAATCGAAGCTTACATGGGCAGAAGTGGTACTTTGGGTATTAATCGGTGGAGTCCAGAGTATCGCAGTTTCACGTGAAGTAGCATAGTACATATTGTAATACGCCGAACCGTCGGTACCGCCATTCGCGTTTGCTGAACGTTGCCAATAATAAGATGCACCCGTCGGATAAATATTTTGCCATGCCGAGGGTGGCCATGGCGTGGTAGATGCAAAGCTCTCGGCAAACGGCAGATTTTGCACATCTACTGCATTTCCACTCACCGTCAACCTTGCGGTTGTGGAGTTGTTCGCATTGGACGTGAAGCGGATTGTATCTGCCATAACTCCAGCGGTTGTCGGGTGCCACGATAAACTCAACAATGCCGAGTCACCAGATATAATATTTTGTGTTGTCCAGCTTGGTGTTACTGAAGTGGTTGTTACGTTCGTTATACGTAACGTATCAGCACCGGTATTCTTTACGTACACTGTACGTTGATAAGTACCATTCGTAACACGGTAACCGAACGATGCATTCGATATATTAAATCCGATACGCGGAACGGTTACACTGAAAATCTGGACATTGTCGAGACCGAGCGATGAACCGGTATACATCGATGCACCGGATACTGCTTTAAAGCCAAAGTATACACTCGCTTGTCCCAATGCTCCCGCTGGAATTGGTGCTTCCGTAGAAGCCCAATCAGTAGCAATGCTACTTGGCATTTGATAATAGTTGGTTGTACTGTTATTGGTACGGATATCCGTACCTTCGGTACCTCCAGTGCCGCCACTATAGCGTTCCC
>CAZPUW010000582.1:0-1836 GCA_964589795.1 uncultured bacterium | reverse complement strand
TACCGCCATTCGCGTTTGCTGAACGTTGCCAATAATAAGATGCACCCGTCGGATAGATGTTCTGCCAATCATACGGTGGCCATGGTGCAGTACTTGCAAACGATTCGCTGAAAGGCAACGACATCGCACCATTCGTTGCTATATACAATGTTGGGCTGTAACCGGATTCGACAAACGCACCATTACGTGCTTTTACTTTTATTACATAAACAGTACTACTCGACAATCCGCTCAATGCAGTAGTAGTACCCCATGACGTTAACGATTGCCAAACCGGTAAAGCTCCTAATGAGCCATTGGCTTGTACGTAATTGTTAAACGTAGAATCATAGATGGCATACTGTGTTCCATCGGGATCATTACCGTTAGACAACGAAATCGTTGCATAGGTAATTCCCGAAGTGCCCAACGTCGGAGCTGGGGGAACATCTGCTAACGTCCACCCATCCACTGTTGCGAAGTTTGTGGTCGTTGCAGCGGCATTTGCAGCATAAACCCGATACCAATAATGGGTATTAACCGTCAATCCGGTATCGGTATACGCAACTGTACCTGTTCCTTCATTTGCAGGTGCGGTTGCCAATGCAATAAAGGTCGTACCATCAGTGGAACGGGTAATCGGGAACCCGGTCTCATTATCTGCACCATCCGTCCAAGTGATTGTGAGTGCATGCAAAGTCGGACCGGGATCGGTAGCAATCGCGCCGTTCGCCGGTGAAACCGGTGCAGCACCCGTTCCGGTAGTAAACGACCAATTCGGGCTGGTCGTAGAAACAGCGCCCACAGTATCACCAAACGCAACAACTTTCCAATGGTAGGTCGTCGTTGCCGCCAAAGTCGGCGTGTAGCTCGTTCCGAGTTGGTGGGTGGAAACCAATGTTGTCGGTGGATTCGCAGTACCGAAATACACATTGTAGTTCAGTGCTGCAATCGCCGGTGTCCATCCCAATGAAGTATTCGTGGGAACAGCAGTGGCTGCATCCGCAGGTATCGGATTGGAAGGTATTCCCAGCCGATAAAACATAACCGCAGAATTCGCAGTTGGACATTGTGCTGCAGAGGTACAGAACGGGAAATTATATTGTGTACCACTTGCTGTTTGTAGACCGATTGTTCCCCAATCTGTAGAAACCGCACCGACATAATTGCGGTATTGAATAATCATACGGCCATCTTCATAAATAATCATCTGCCAATCAAGTTGATTGGCACTGCTGGAATAAACCGGTGCCCAACCGTCTACCTCGATTACCATGCGGTTCGGGCTGGTCAAGGTTTGGTATTTTACCGCAGATGCATAAGTCGTAGCCGCATCACGTGCCCAATAATAAATACCAGCCGGCCAACCGTTTAACGGGAAAGTTCCCGCGCTCGGTATCGAATTCGTTCCTGTCCCAAAATTCACGTAACCGTTGGTTCCAATGTAAAATTGGGTATAATCAGTGCCGTAAAAACTAAACGTGAATCCTAAATTCAACGGCCCGTAATAACCATCATCAGTGCTGCCGCTGGAGATAGTCGGAGTCGTTCCCGTTATAGTTTCCCAATTAAATGCCGGACCACCCACGGCATCAGAAGTGATATACCGATAACCAAAGCCATCGGGACCACCGTGACTCATATCGTTCGTGGTAACGGATGAAATCGGACCTGAAGCTGTCACTGGAGGTGTTGCGCCATTCAAGGCAATGGCTTGTAAGTGATAGGTCGTACCACTCGTTAAGCCATTGACTCCAACGCCATTCCAACCGCTTCTTAAAGAAACACGCGGTGTTGTACCGAGTGTATTGTCGCTCTGAACGTATTGTTCGTTGTCGGAATCCATTACTTCGTACA
>CAZPUW010000581.1:0-1837 GCA_964589795.1 uncultured bacterium | reverse complement strand
AGAAAGATATGTCACGATGACTCCTTCAGAGACCGTGCTTGTCGAACATATACCGAACTCCCCCCTTTCACTATTAGATGTAGCAGGAGTCTAACTTGTTGCAGTGATAATCTACTGAATTGAATTCTATCTGCTTTTCTAAAAAAAAGGCGGGTATCAAACCCGCCTAAATCAGTAATGATACGTTCAATTTTCTTTAAAACAATCTTGTACTCACCGGACTGGTGAACTGTTTCAACGCCTGCTTCAGGGTTAGCGATGCCCGGATTTCACCGACGTGCCGACCCGCGAAATTCTTCACTTCCCTCGCGCCCCATCCTGTCTTAGAACCCCAATGCTCGGGTAAAATTCCCAATCCTTCGAGCATGCAGACCGAGAGTGCATCCCGTGCAATCGGATCGCCGTCCCACATCTTAATCGCAATGCCCAGCCCCATACCCGTAGAGGAATCATGCCACCCCATTGAGTAGTATCCTGCCGCTCCCGCTTTCGCCAACAATCCGCCGCAAAACCGCATTAGGTCGGTATCGATACGTTTGTGGCTACCAGCGACATATTCGGGAAAACCCGTCATTGCTCGCCGTACCAGTTCGACGTTCTTTCCGAATCGTCCGCTCTGTTCGCCAAGTCGTGCATACGCCGTCGCCATTCCCCGCAACGTCGGACCCCATGTCACCACCGAGCAGTGATCCATCGCTGTCGCAATGTCGGTCAGTGTATCTTCGCAATACCGCGCCACCCGTGCCCGAATGCGCTGTTGTACCGGATGTTCCGGTAAAAAATATTCTTCGAATGGTTCGCCGTATTTGTAAGCAGTGGCGAGCATCGCCGAGTGTTTACCGGAACAATTGTGGTGGAGTACGTCGGGTGACCGTCCCGTGCGAATCAGTTCCCGCTTCGTCTCTTCATCCATCGGAATCTGCACGCCGCATTGGAGTTTATCGGGTGTTGCGTTAATCCTGTCCAGTATCCGTGCTACAGTGCGACGGTGAATCTCTTCCCCCGAATGCGATGCGCAGGCTATCGCAATTTCTTCCATCGAAACTTCTTCGCCCCACATCTCGACAAACGGTAACGCTTGAATCGGTTTCATTGACGAGCGCGTAAAGGGACGTTCTTCCGGGTCTCCCAGTGAAAAAAGTAAGTCGCCGTTCGCATTGGCAATCGCCACCGAACCGCGATGATAATTCTCGGTATAGTCTCCGCGTGCTTGTTCAATCAATATGGGAGCCGTTGCGCTCATGGTTTCCTTTCAAAATTCGATACTGCGCCGTCGCGCACAATATAATACGATTTTCCATTATCCGCTTACGGCAAAAAACGACGTTTTACCGGTTTATGCCCTAACTCGCGCATTCCTATCCCAATACTCGTATATTTTGTTTAGGCAAATTTGTGTACTAAAACAGAGGTACGTAAGCAACCGTACCTGCTGTGGAAGACAAGGATACCATGTCCCAAAACCATTCTAAAGTGTTTCTTGACGAACTCAGGCGCCGCATTCTTGTGCTGGACGGCGCTACCGGCACGGGTTTGGAGCGGCTCCGTCCCACCATATCCGATTTCGGTGGTGCCGATAAAGAGGGTTGTAACGAAGCGCTCAACCTGTTTGCACCGCACATCGTCGAACAGCTCCATAAATCCTATATCGACGCCGGTGCCGACATCCTCGAAACCAATACATTCAATGGTTCCAGCCTTGTCCTCGGTGAATACTGTTTGGCAAAGGAAATCGTCGAAATCAATCGTCGTGCCGCCGAACTCGCAAAGTCAGCCATCGGAAAATACTCGAATGGGAGGCAAATCTTTGTAGCTGGAGCGATGGGCCCCACCAACC
>CAZPUW010000580.1:0-1838 GCA_964589795.1 uncultured bacterium | reverse complement strand
ATCCTATGCGTTCTCTTACTCTTACGCGAAGGACTTTATTTTCCTCGACTACGAAGTGGAAAATATCGCGACGAATTATTTAAAAAATCTTTATGTCGGTTTGTATGTGGACGGCGACGTCGGTGGTGCCACCGAACAGGTCGGAGTTTACCAAACAGACGATATATGCGGCTTCCAGCGCTACTATTATTACAACCATCCTGATGGGACTCCAGATAGCACGATTATCAACGTTGCCTATATCGCCGACGGCGACGGACGCCCGGTAAACGTTTGCTCCGGTTCCGATTTCACCGTTCCCAACGTCCTCGGCTCACGTGTGCTGCGTTCACCCAATCCCCGTTTAAAAACCAGTTTTAACTGGTGGGTTTCCAATGGAAATACCGACCTCGATTTTGGCCCTTCGTGGACTGATTCGAAGGATTGGACGGAAACCTATGGAACACCGATGGGTGATGCCCACAAGTATGACATCTTATCGAACCGTGAATTCGATTACGATCAGGTATATACAAATAACCTCAATTATATCAGTTCCCATCCGCAACAGGATTTAGACCAATCGACCATCTTCCATCAGTGGCGCACACCGAAAAGCGGTATCCGCGATCAAATAGCGAAAGGTTTCGATACCCGCTACTTATTGTCTTGGGGCCCCTTAGGTGTCTATGACCACACTGAAGCCGGTGGCAATCGCGTATATCGTCTCAATCCCGGTGAAAAGTTCCAAATGACAATCGCTTTTGTCGCCGGTATGGGTTTCCATGACCCGAACCGCCAGCAATTATCCTGCACCAGCTTGGATCCAACGCTGTATAATTTTGGCGCAATTCGAACTCCTGCCCAGTGGGCGGCACGGGTTTACGATAACCCGATGCGCGATACACACACAAAATTATACCCTTACGGCGATGGCTGGTACGGAAAAGATACCGGTACAGATGGGTTATTCGCCGCCGCAACGGGAGATAGTGTTATCATCGACGGCGTGTTTCATGATTTCTATCCCGGCCCGGATCCCGATGGTACGGAGAACAACGGCCACAACGATTCTTTAAATCAACACGATTCCCGGTTCCCTGAATTTCTTGGTCACATGGAAGATTCCCATCCTTGGATTCCACCACGTCTAAGTTATATGAGCGGAAATGGTATGGTCGACGATGGCGACGGCGATCCTGATTTTCTTGGACCACCTCCGCCCCCAATTCCGAAATTAAGAATCGAATCACATGATCAGACGGTCACCTTGATTTGGACTCCGATGCCATCGGAGGACCCGAATTATTTTAATCCCTTCTCACACCTTTCCGATTTCGAAGGTTATCGCGTGTATGTCTCCGAGTCAGGTTTGGAGCAGGATTTCTCATTGGTTTCTTCGTTCGATAAGGTGGATTACGCATACTTTGATCCCCATACCGATTCATTGGCTACCGTACCGGATAGTCGGACTAACGCACCTTCCGATACTTCAATCAGCGGTGTTCATTTGGTACGGCGACCCGTAGGGCCAAATACCGGTTTCGGAACAATCTGGCACGCTGAAGATTCAACCTACCGATGCATAATCAATGGAGTACCACCGCTCATTCCCAGATACTATTCAGTAACATGTTACAGCTACGGGGATCCGAAAACCGGTACACAATCGCTGGAAACCGGCAAACTTTCCGATATGGTCTATACCGCGCCTTCGATGAATACACTATCGAAAAAAGTCGGTGTCGTCCCCAATCCATATCGGGTCGACCGTGATTATACCGCGAAACATGGTAATGGTTTGTCTTGGGAAAATCGCGACGATGGAACACCGGACTTCTACCCACAGCAGGATAGAA
>CAZPUW010000579.1:0-1838 GCA_964589795.1 uncultured bacterium | reverse complement strand
GACTCGAACCTAGGACCAACGGATTATGAGTCCGCTGCTCTAACCAACTGAGCTATGGGCCCCATGTATAATTAAGTGAATATAAACGTGATACGAAGAAATCGCAAACTACTGATTTTCTGCAGTGCTGACCCCTAAAGTTATTTCGATTTTAAATTATTGTCAGGTTAACGTGCATCTTTGTCAACCTTCAAACTATCGTCGATTCCGGTACCCCATCCGACCATTTTACCGGTCGCAAGGTCGATTTTCACTAAATGGTCACGTCCGGCAGGCATCGTGGGTGTACTCTGAGCGACACACATTGTCGGCGGATCACCCACCAACTCAAATGTCCAGTGTTGTTTGGTTTCCGCACTGAGAATAACCCACTCTTTCGCCGTCAAATCTTCCATCGTCAAAGCCTGATTTTCGGTGCTGCCGTATCGAATAATGCCATTATACACGTCCTTAAGCGCGCCCTGCACTTCTTTCTTGGCGGCATAAATCGGGTATTTGTCGGATATGAACCAAAAGAGGACACCAACCATGCATATCAGGATTACGACCAGCATTATCGACTTTAAAAAGTTATTGGTCACAAGTTCCTCACTGCTTCGCCGGTTTGGAATATGCGTCTTCTTTAACCAGACCGGATGAGATACTGTCGTCAGTTGCCGGTATCCCCCATCCCCACTCTTTACCGGTTTCGATATCGGCATACACACAGTGGTCACGGCCAGCGGGCATAGAAGGTAAGCTTTGCGCTTGTACCATTATGGCTGGATCGCCAATCAATTGGAATTGCCAGTGTGATTTGGTTTCCTTATCGAGTATCACCCATTCTTTCTGGTTGATATAGTCGATAGTAACCGTTTCATCCGCGGTTTTTGACCACTTCGAATATGCGGTACAGTAATCCTTGAGTGCTATCTGGACTTCCTTTTTCGCGGCGTACAAGGGGAATTTATCCGAAATGTACCACATCACTACGCCGACAATGCACAGCAAAATTACACCCAACAGGATGAATTTAAGGACTTCACTGATTCCATCTGAACTAAGCGCCACTGCCAACCTCCTCGTTGCTCCGCCCTAATGTACAACGAACGAGCCAAATTGGAAATACCGCTTGCTACCCCCCTGCCAAACGGTTATACTTTCAACTGAAACAAGGAGATGCAATGCCACGTCTTGCTGAACGGATGAACCGTTTACCTGCCTATCTATTCGCCGCCCTCGAAGCGAAAGCGGATGAGCTTCGCGCAAAAGGGGTTGACCTTATCGATTTGGGAATCGGAGATCCCGATTTACCCCCACCGAAATTTTTCGAAGATTCACTACGGAAACATCTGAGCGACCCAGATACTCATTTATATCCATCTTCAGTAGGTGAACTTTCGGTTCGAAAGAGTATTGCACGATGGGCGAAGATTCGCTTTGGTATCGATGTCAATCCTGTTACTGATGTGTGCGTGCTCATCGGCGCAAAGGAGGGGTTGGCAAATCTTGCGCGGGCATTCGTGAATCCCGGCGATATCGTAGCGGTACCCGATCCGGCATATCCGGTGTATGCAAATGGCGCGACAATTCTGAATGATGGCATGTCAGTACAAATGCCGCTTCACGAAAAAAATGGGATGTTACCGGATTTGAGTCAGTTACCGGATAACGTGCGAGTATTGTTTCTGAATTACCCGAATAATCCCACCGGTGCAATTGCAACACCGGAGTTTTTCCAACAAACTGCGAAATGGGCGGAGAACCATCCCGACTGCTTGGTCATACAAGACAATGCCTACAGCGAGTTAACGTTTGTTAATTATCGTGCACCAGCATTGTTACAATTTTGGCGTGGC
>CAZPUW010000578.1:0-1840 GCA_964589795.1 uncultured bacterium | reverse complement strand
TTCAAAATTCATTACATATTCTTATCATAGATGACGATCCTCTTAATATTGAAATAATCTCCGCTGCCGCAAGTGCGCCGGGAAGGATTCTTCACGTCGCAAAAACTATCGCTGAAGCACTCACGATTATCAACAAACAGGTATTGTCACTAATACTTCTGGATTTATTCTTACCCGACGGCGATGGACGAACGGTACTCCGCCAACTAAAAGAGCAGAAGCGCACTTACGATATCCCGGTCATAGTAGTTACTGCGAACAACAGCCCGATTGTCCGCAAGGAATGTATCGATTTAGGTGCAGTAGACTATTTCAATAAACCCTTGCTGTTGTCGTTGATCAAACAATCTATCATTGCTCACTTGAATACGGATAGTACTAAGAATGAAACGCATGAAAAGCTTGATAACAATAGACAAATAATTAACCTGCAGTCTCGGCCTGATTTCATCGAAGAATATTCACAGCTTTCAAAAATTGCCGAAGCCAGCCATTCTGAACTTTGGCTTGGCATCGTTTCAGTCGACAATATAGAAACACTTTCTGCACATCTTACTGCCGACGCTACAGTTAAAATATTACGTCACTTATTGTTAACAATCGCTGTTACAGTCGGCGAACGCGGCTTCTGTGCAAGATGGGGCGAAAATGAGTTTCTGACGTTGTTCAGTAACATGACTGCTAATACGGTCACGGAAATCCATCGCCAGATTATAGCGAATAATGAAGAAACAACTAGCCGGATTATACCCGAAGCGAAATCGGATATAGTAGAGTTATCGGTTGGACTTGCCGAAATTTCTGTAGCGGAAACTTTGAATGAAGCGCTGATTGTAGCGGAAAGATATCTCTTGGCGGCAAAAAGTGTATCTGGAGAAAAAATTATACACTCGCAGTTACAAACAACTTTTCCTGACAAGAAAATCCTTATTGTCGATGATGATCCAGTTATTTCCGGCATGATTCAGTTTCGGTTATTGCGGGAAGGTTTCAAAACTGTCGTTTCGGGTAATGGCGTGGAAGGTTGGCGCGATGCGATAAAGTATGAACCCGACTTGATAACGCTCGACATAAAAATGCCAATGATGGACGGATTTGAGCTTCTCAAAAAACTTCGAAACGACGCCAGATTTTCGAACACTCCTATACTATTGCTGACCACGCAGGGTAACGAGAAAGATGTTACACGTGGATTTGAGTTGGGTGCGTCTGATTATATGGTCAAACCTTTTTCACCTTCGGAACTACTGGTTCGAATTCGAAGATTAATGATGAACGCTGTTTCTTCTTCCTAACTACGGAACGTTTACAAATGCCAAATGAAGTATTCAACTATTCTGTTTTCGGGGTCTTTACCCTCGACGAAATATTGATGCTTCTTGGTTATGTTGCGTTCTGTCTCGTCCTCGTGGCGTTGGGTTTTGGTGCATATTCTTTGCTCTTACGCCGTGCGAATAACAAGACGAAATCCCGCCTCGATTTTCTTGACGAAAAATGGGAACAGTTGATTTTAGAAGTTTTGGCTGGTGATCGCCCTTATCTATATCTGTTAGAGCAAATTAAAAATAAAGATAGAGTATACTTCCTCAATTTTCTTCTCAAATATGCAAAACTGATTCGCGGTGAAGAGTTGGCAATTCTAAGCAATCTTGCCGCACCGTATCTACCCGAATTGTTACCTCATCTAAAAAGCCGTGATATCGAAATCCGTGCCGGTGCAATTCATACCCTTGCCACGCTCGGCTACGAACAGTATCGCGAGCAACTGTATGACGCATTGAATGACCACTCCACTTATGTTTCCATCTTTGCCGTGCAGGCGATTGTCCAAAATAAAAGC
>CAZPUW010000577.1:0-1841 GCA_964589795.1 uncultured bacterium | reverse complement strand
AGTTGAAAGTTGGCGTCCGGTTTGGTGGCGCGATATCGCCACCATTGGAATCCGTAAATGCTGTTTGGCATTACGATGGTGCGGTGCGAGCTGCAATCGACGACTGGAAGTTTTCGCATCTTGCGCAGTTAGGTATTCATATTATTGAGAATGCATTTACCGACGAATGGTTACAAGAATATGCTGCAGGGCCATTTGACGCGATTGTAAGAATACCTCCTCATTCATTCCATTTGCGGGAGCGGGGATTTGATCCCGTCCACCAAATAACCAAATTCGTATCGGCTAAGACCGGTGTTCCAGAGAAGCCAATCCTACTTCGAAAACACGCGGTAAAACCGCAAGTGGCGTCATCGTTGCAGGATAGAGTCCGAAACGTACGTGGTATTTTTTCCGTCCGGGATAGCATCGAGTGTTCGATTTTATTGATCGATGATGTAATAACTACAGGTAGTACATTGCGGGAAGCTGCAAAGGCATTGTTAGCGAATGGAGCGAATCGAGTTTGTGCGATTGTGATTGCGAGTGCGGGTACGAGATCCATTGCGCAGCTCGATGAGACAACTTCTGTTCAAAACTCGGAAAAAGTCGCTTTTCAAAACGATATCCCGATATAAGCGATTGTTCTTGTGTGAGGAGGGCAAACCTACCGTTTGGCATTCCACCTCCGTATATTTTCATTTCACATGGTATCACTAATGCAAACTGACCGCCTTCATGAAGAGTGCGCCGTATTTGGTGTTTTCGGACATCCACGCGCCTCCGACCTCACTTACCTTGGGCTCTATGCGCTGCAACACCGCGGACAAGAGTCAACGGGTATCGTTACGAACAATAACGGACGTTTCCATTTACACCGCGATAAGGGTTTGGTTGCGGATGTGTATCGTGCGCCTGCATTGGAAAAACTTCCCGGTGATTGCGCAGTGGGACATAACCGGTATTCGACAACGGGCGCTTCGACTTTGACCAACATTCAACCACTCTTCTCGGTTGGACGCGACGGGCCGATTTGTATTGCACACAACGGAAATTTGGTGAATGCAAGGAAATTGCGCCACGAATTGATGGAAACGGGTTCATTGTTCCAGACCACAACCGACACTGAAGTCGTTTTGCATCTATTAGCACGCTCAAACGGCACATGGAAAGAAAGAATGAATGCCGTTTCCAAGCAAATGTCGGGTGCATACACATTATTGATGATGACAAAGGATGAACTGATAGGATTACGCGATCCGAATGGAATTCGACCACTGGTATTGGGGAAGATGGATGGTGCATATTTCCTTTCGTCAGAAACTTGCGCCTTCGATTTAATTGGTGCGGAGTATATTCGCGATGTCGATCCCGGCGAAATGATTATCATCAACCGAAACGGGATGCGGGCAGAATATTATGCGGATAAGACAACAGCGGCACCGTGCATTTTTGAATTGATCTATTTTTCGCGTCCCGATAGCATCGTTTATGGCGAAAGCATCGACCGAACACGCAGAGCGATGGGGCGACAGCTTGCGATAGAGAGCCCCGCCGACGCCGACTTTGTGATTTCCGTTCCCGATTCGTCTAATGCCGCCGCGTTGGGTTATTCTCAAGAATTAGGGATTCCATACGAACACGGTTTGATTCGCAATCACTACATCGGACGCACATTTATCAATCCTACCACAGAGCTACGTAAAGCTGGAGTTCGGATCAAATTCAATCCGGTGGGTTCGGTACTGAATGGAAAACGCATTGTTGTAGTAGAAGACAGCATTGTGAGAGGTACAACGCTAAAGCAACTCACTTCACTGCTCCGCCATGCCGGCGCTATACAAATTCACCTCCGAGTCGCC
>CAZPUW010000576.1:0-1841 GCA_964589795.1 uncultured bacterium | reverse complement strand
ATGCCCCCTCCCCATTCGACCAAGAAATGGCGGTATCGTATTTGTCCGGTGGCACCGGTTACGAAAGTGGCAACTGGAATCTTGATTTAGCGATTCAATTTGGCCATCTGAATACAACCGGCCCTGACCCCGTTCCTGACAACCTTTTCGGCGGCCTGCCGCGTAACGATTTAGATCAAATACAAGACCGGATGTTCCGGTTCACTGCTGGCGTTTCCTATACATTCGGAGGGAAAGAGTAACCACTTGGCTACCCTATCGAATACAACGCCTGTCTATGATTTTGGTATAGTTGGAACCGGTCCCGTTGGGATTTATTCGGGATTCTATGCAAGTTACCACGGATTGACTTCCGTCGCGTTTGACCTGTTACCGGAGTTGGGTGGACAATTAATCAATCTCTATCCGGAAAAATGGATTTTCGATGTCGGTGGTTTTGTAAGGATTTATGCCAAAGATTATATCGATTCACTCTTGCAACAGGCATCGGCATTTTCACCGGAATACCATCTAAACGACCGGGTGGAATCGATACAAATCGTCGAACCGGAAACGCATAACGGTGCGCGTTATTGCATGATTAGCAAGCACGGGTCGTTCTTTGTCAAATGCGTTCTGATTGCCGGCGGGATGGGTGCCTACATGCCACGTAAGCTCGATTTACCCAATTTAGCGGATTTGGAAGAGCGCGGCGTTCACTACAAAGTGATATCGAAAGAGAAATTCCGCAACCGTCGGGTGATGATTGTCGGCGGCGGCGACAGCGCAGTCGATTGGGCACTCAACTTACACGGTGTGGCGAAGAAAATTTGGGCGGTGCATCGCAGTCTGGAATTTAAAGCACTCGAAGCCAGTGTTCGCGAAATGATTGAAGATACCGCCGCCGAGAGAGTTGTTCCGTACGAAGTAAAGCGGCTTCATGGCGAAGAGGTTCTTACCGGTGTCACGTTGGTAAATACCGCAACCGGTGAAGAGAAATTTTTTGAAGTCGATGATTTATTGTTGATGATTGGCTTAATGGCGAACCTTGGCCCAATAGAGCAGTGGGGCGTTCAAATCAAGTGGAACGGCTTGATAGTTGACCGGTACATGCAGACGAATTTACCGGGCGTGTATGCCATCGGCGACATTGCAAAGTATGAAGGAAAAGTCAATCTGATAGCTGCGGGTAACGGTGAAGCCGCAATAGCCATCGAACATGCGATTGCGACCTACTTGAATGCCGAACCCCGGCCACGTGATTGGATTGAGCACGCCAGTCCACATAACAGTTGATCAGTAGAGGGTGACTTGGAAGAGAATGGCAAAGTAACACCCGATGAAATTTCGAATAAAAAGTTGATGAGATGGGATAAATTCAAAGAAGTATTCGCTTGCTTTCCCAAATTACAGTTTTTTTTATTTCTGATTTGTTCCGCAGCTCTTTTTGTAGCCGGTTTTTTATTTGACTTGGGTGACATCACAATTCTTATTTGGTGTTTAGGAACTTTTCTTTTCGGTTTATTTATGATGAAGAAAAATGAACGTTATGCAACGAAACAATCACCTTCATCTTATATCAACAAGGGATTTTTCAAATAATGAACCATCCCAAAGTTGTAAAGAAACCCTTAACGCCTGAAGAGGTTCTGAAAACGCCACCAACGCGCTGGGAAAAGTTTCGTGATTTTGTTGAAGTAATGCCGTTAGTGTTGCAAGTGATTGTGTCATGGGTCTTATTCGGAAGTTACACATTGCTTATATTTGGTGTTTGTAAACTGACAGGAATTGGTGAGTGGGGTGTAACGGTTTGGGTCGCTTCTTCGGTCGTAATGGTGTTTTATTTCTTATTCACAAGGCAT
>CAZPUW010000575.1:0-1847 GCA_964589795.1 uncultured bacterium | reverse complement strand
AATGAATACGACGAGGGAATAACCGATCATTGTAAAGCGTTTCATGACTACCCCTTTCCGGTTGTTTGCTATATAGTAATAGCATCTATTTCATAGAATCAATAGGAGACAGAATAATTTAGAGAAAGTAAGCCCAGTGATTTCACCGGGCTATCAATTCGGTTGAATTTCATTTTTACTGAAAACAACTTGAATAACTTGCATGCACATTTTGTCATTACTTCAGCATTTGCATCTTTCCAACGAGAATGGTGTTGTGCAGATCTACGGCGTAGAAATACATACCATTCGCTAAGGCCGCACCGTTGGTACCCAACCCGTCCCAAACAATCTCGTACTCACCGATACCGTTCGCTTGTAACGTTAGCACTCTCACAACCTGACCGAGAGTATTGTAGATACGAATGGTAATAACACCGGTGTACATCGTGTTGAGCCGCAACTTAATCGTAGTGGTCGGATTAAACGGATTGGGGTAGTTACCCAATAACTCGAAGGCAAGCGGTGTAAATGTATGGTGCTCACCGGGCCGTTCTTCTGCACTGCTGGTACCACCGCTGAAACTTGTGAATGGACTAATCACTCCATACGCCTGACTCAATGCGATAATTTGAGCACGCAACGCAAGGGCTGCCGGCGACGTTGAGGTTAACGAATAGTACCGGACAAGCAGTGATTCAATTTTTTGCTTTGCCCATATTTTCGGTAAGAATTGATTATTTGTAACCGAAGCTTCAGTCAGGGTGACGTCGTAGTTATAGCTCACGGGATGTCCAAATGCCGTGCCGGATAATGAAATACTCACATTGCCGGCTTGCGCGTACCGACCGGAAACTATCATTTGATTCCCACGATACAGATTGGGCAAGGAATCGGGATAGACCTGTGTAATAATTGAAGGGGTAAAAGAAATGTGACTATTGAGCAATACCGGATACCGGATTGTATTATAAAAGTTAGTAATGCTGGTGTACAATGAGTCATTACCCAAGAAGGATGCGAACCCATGATTGTGCGAAGCGATTAGAGTAAGTAATTGCTGATTCACGTCGGTACCGATGCCGAAGCAGAAAACGCTTATGTGGGTTTCCCTCGCGATGATAAGTGAATCAACATAATTCACCAAAGTCGTGACGTTTGTGATACCGGCGGTGGGCTGACCATCGGTAAGGAAGATGATGATGTTCGCAGTGCTGTCGTTGGAACCGGTGAACTGCGGTACCGCAGTACCAAACGCGCCGGATATACTGGTCAAGTTACGGGCGGTAAGCCCATTGATATAAATAAAGGCGGAATCCCTTGTTTGTGGCGTGTAGAGAACGTGAGTTGGCCGAAACGAAGTTATCACATCATCGAAATCTATCAAGTTGAAGCGGTCACCGGTATTTAGGTGTTGAACGACATACGTGGCGGCGTTACGAGCTTGGGTGATTTTCGTGCCGGACATGCTTCCCGAGCGGTCGATGATAAGTGTAAATACTTTTGAGATTGCGATTAATGACGTATCAGGGCTCGGTTCGGCGATAAAGGTCAGAAACCCTCTACCGAGGGTATCGGGAACCAACGTGTCAGGTTGCAATGTGCTGTAGGAATATAAGCCGAGCTGCGCGGCATTGAGCGAATACTGGATAACGAAATTCTGCAGAGCAAACGATTCGTGCGATGTAATTAAAACGTGGGCGGTGTCACCGGAATTGCTAATTTGATCAACGGGTTGAGTACTGACCACACGAATACTGTCTATCGTACGGGGCGAAGTCAGATTAAAATCGAAATATTGCGAATAGATAATCGATGATTGTATGAGATGATAATCACCGGGATAAGTATAAGTCACACTTCCGAAC
>CAZPUW010000574.1:0-1865 GCA_964589795.1 uncultured bacterium | reverse complement strand
CATTGTATCCTGCACAATCATTTCGGATAGTGTTCCATTTGTTGGAAGAAATCCGATAGAATCCGGACGGCTTGCATCGTGTAAACCTGCTATAAGTACACCGTGATTAGTGAGGATATACATTGTAGTATCGAGAATTACCATCTTCGATGACCAGTTGTTTGAGCTTGTTCGAAACGTATAATTAGGCGTTAATACCGCGTTACCGGAATCGAAGACTGCAACGTCTACTCCCAATACATACATGTGATGGCGATATTCAAGAAAGTCCTTGGCAAAACTATGATAGCTTTGAACAAAAACAAATGAATCAGGGCTGATTATCTGGTCGATTAATCCACCACCATTGTAACAACAGGCGATGTAAGCGTAGTTACCCACGAAACGAATTCGCCAAACCGAATCGGTCGCGTAATAAGTGGGTGGTTGGTAATTGAGATGGATAGTTTGTGATGGAATTACTTGCGGAAGTTGTGACAAATCGAAAGTTTGAATTCTACCCCACCCGCCGTAATACAGCGTGTTATCATGTACTGTTATATAATCCCCTTCATCCGAGATGGAATCATTTATACTCCAAACCAAATGAAGATTCAAGCTGTCTTGCGCAAATGCAATCGTACTCACCATGAGTAGAAACAGAAGGGTAAAACGGCGTGCATTCATGAGGTACTCCTTCCAGCTAACCGTACTTGCATTAGCTCATATCATAACCGAAAAGAGAAAAAGTGGGTGGGACAAATCTGTTCCACCCACATAATAACACTTAAAGGATTTAATTAAAAGAATAAACTAGCTATTTCATAAAAATGTGGATCGACCACTTTATTTTCCAAGACGGCATCGGCAAGCGGAATAAGAATGATATGTTCCGACCGCAATGCCACCATCTTCCCCCGTTCCCCTTTCGCTACTGCATCCACTGCGGCGACACCAAACCGGGTCGAGAGAATGCGGTCGTAAGCTGTCGGTGTGCCGCCGCGCTGAGTGTGTCCCAAATTCGTGTAGCGGGTTTCACACCCGGTAATTTTCTCGATTTGGTCGGCTACCCATTGACCTACCCCACCAAGCCGGACGTGACCGAACGCATCGGTCTGGTCGGATGCGAGGAAATTAGACGGTTTGTCTTTCGGTAACGCCCCTTCGGCAACAACGACAAGTGAGAATTTCCGCCGTTTATGCCGCACCAGTAGTTTCTCACAGACACCATGAATATCAAACGGCATCTCGGGAATCAATATCTCATCCGCGCCGGACGCGATACCCGACATCGTCGCAATCCACCCCGCATGCCGTCCCATCACTTCTACGACCATAATGCGGTGATGCGATTCCGCAGTCGTCTGTAACCGGTCGAGCGCTTCCGTCACTGTTTCAACGGCGGTATTGAATCCGAATGTGTAGTCTGTCCCTTTGATATCGTTGTCGATGGTCTTCGGAACGCCGATAACTTGAAATCCCTTCTCATGCATCCACAGCGCCACACCGAGCGTATCATCGCCACCAATCGGAATCAGCGCATCCAATTGGTACTTCTTCATGTGGAACATGATGCGGTCAAGGTCTTCCGGTTTCTTCCGCGGGTTGGTGCGTGATGTCCCCAAAATCGTGCCGCCGCGCCGCAGGATACCCCCTACGGAAAGCGAACTAAGTGGCTCGACCCAACCCTCGATAACCCCTTTCCAACCATCCTTGAACCCGAATACATCATAGTCATACGTCTGGACGGCACGTCGCACAACCGCGCGAATCACCGCATTGAGGCCGGGACAATCGCCGCCGCCGGTCAGGATTCCTATCTTCTTTTTTTCGTCGCTCATTTGATTGTCCTTATCTGTTTGTTAGTAAATATAATTCACAAATAC
>CAZPUW010000573.1:0-1866 GCA_964589795.1 uncultured bacterium | reverse complement strand
CCCTGCCGGTGTCCGGCGCGGTCTATAGTGTAGCGGTTTCGGGGAATAATGCCTATATAAGCAGTTTATGCACTCAATACTCTGTGCAACCACCCTTTATAAATTGGTCATTTTACTATCTTCGTACAATCGACATTTCAAATCCTGATAGTTTGCAAATTATTCAAACGAATACCTATGATTCTATTTTCAATGCCACTACATACCCCGATTATCCCGGTGTGGTAACCGGTATCGCTATTTCCGGCAATCATTTCTTTTACGCAGCAAACATGAATGGTCTTGGTGTAGATCAAGCTGGTGGAAATTGTCTGGTCAACGCGTTAAAAGATATTCAATTAAATGGAAACTATGCGTGTGTTGGCGTTTTTAATAGTCTGTGTATCTTTAACGTTACAAACCCGAACAATCCTCTTAGTGTTGGTTATTATAGTGTAGAGGGAGAGGTTAGGGGGTTCCGGGTAGTTGGGAACTACGCGTATGTGACTTGCTATTTCGAAGATAGTGTCGGACCGCACGGCTTTTTGCATATTGTCAATCTTACGAATATTTCTAATCCGGTAGAGCGTGGACACTGCAGCATATCTTGGCGTATTAGGAATCTCGACGTCGCAGGTAATTATGCTTATTTGGTTGAAGATTCAGATGGCATGCATGTACTCAACATAAGCAATCCAGACAGTGTCTTCGAGGTAGGTTACTGTGAAACACCGGGGAATGCACTTAAAGTAAATGTGAGGGGCAACTACGCTTACGTCGCAGATTACCTTTCCGGACTGCGCGTTATCGACATATCAAATCCGGTTAACCCGCATGAAATCGCTTTTTACAATACTCCGGGACAAGCATCTGATGTAGCGGTTAGCGGTCAATATGCATATGTCGCGGATGGTACTTCAGGATTAGCGATTTTTGATATTTCGAATCCTGCCGCACCGCTGGTAATTGGACGGTGTGATACAACCGGAAACGCGTTCGCCGTCAAAGTAATAAATCATTATGCTTACATCGCTGATTTATCAACTGGTCTGCAAATCATCAATGTAACCAACTCGGCTTTACCGCAAGAAATCGGTTTTTATAACACGCCGGGTGTCTCTCACGGAATTGGTGTGATGGGATCTACCGCTTACATTGCCGACGGAACAAATTTAGGCATCTACGATTGTTCGCAAGCCCTTGGTGTCGTTGATCGTGCGAGCGATGCCGTCCCGCAAACATTCTCGTTGAAACAGAATTATCCCAATCCATTCAACCCCACCACCACCATCGAATACACCATTCCGAAAACAAGTAAAGTCGAACTCAAACTATTCGATATCACCGGTCGTGAGGTGGGAACACTCGTCAACTTCAATCAGAATCCCGGCACGTACCGCGTAAAGCTCGATGCATCGAAACTTGCATCGGGAATTTATTTCTACCGCTTGAATGCAGGTATGTTTAGCACAACGAAAAAAATGAGTGTCGTGAAGTAAACAACGTAGAGGCGACCATGATTTGCTCAACCCGCAGTTCCGTTATACTTCTCTCTCTTCTCCTCCTCTCCACGATATCTTTCGCGCAGGATAGCTCGGGTGTTCGCACCGTGGGACGGCTACCATTTCTTAACGAGTGTTATGGTGCCGTAGCATCAGAACATTATGTGTATATGATTGGTGCAGGGTTGCACGCTGTCGATGTAGCCGACCCGTCATCGCCGCAGGTTGTAGGGTATTGCAATGTTAGCGGTTATTGTATTGCTATCTCCGCCGAATATATCTATGTACCAACCTACTACGGATTAAAAGTTATAAATATCTCGAATCCGTTGTCGCCGCAAATTGTCGGTTCGTGTGCAAGTCAGTCGGCATACGGAATAGCCAT
>CAZPUW010000572.1:0-1869 GCA_964589795.1 uncultured bacterium | reverse complement strand
CTTCGGAACATACTATCAAATAGTTCTGATAACAGCAAATGGAAACCGGACGCAACACAGGAAGCAACCCTAAATATTGGGGATTAGTAGGATCGTCCAAAGAATATGCATAGACACCCTTTAAATTGTCGACGACAAATAACCGGGTACTATCCGTAGAGACTTCCACTTGATATTGTTCATCGGAGTTGGGAACATCAGTCAATCGGATAAGTTGCGGGTTTCGGGGATCACTAACGGATGCGACCGCCAAGCCACTCCATTTCGTTGCGATGTAACAAATCGAGCCACGCTTCGCAACCCATTTCGGCAGGCCGGGTAAATCGAGATGTCCGACTTCCTGTGGTACCGAATTCCATGTTTGACAGTAGAGCGAAACCAAGCCATACTCTTCAGCAACTCCAAAAACAATATTACTATCCGATACCTGGCCTAATACCGCCTGACGGATACCGGTAAAACTTGCAATCGGCGGTAAATAGGGAACCGCGGGCGATACCATTACCGAACCGACAAGAGTCATAACATTAAAACCGTGCCCAAGCGTATGCGGTTTTAACATGTGAAGAGTAGAGTCACGGTCGTGAAACAGAGTGCATGGGCCGCAGTTTCTCCCTTCGTAACCTTGTTGTTGCAACTGAACCAAAGTATCATTGACTGGGCTATAAAACGCGCCAAGCAAACGGTTTAACTCGGTAGGAGGGGACGAACTTTGGTTATACGATGTTCCGCGGTCGGAAACCACAATCGTCTTTTGCACCGAGTCGTACACAACCCAAACATACCCGAATACACCGTTCGCTATTGCCGGTTGAATACTCGAGATATAGTGCGGTGAGGGGAGCATTGCAATTCTGGCAACACCCATCTGGTTATCGGCGACGTACATTGTATCGTTGTATACACAAGCCCACTCGGGTTCTCCCGGGGTTTGGACGGTTGCGATAACAGGCATCATAATACCAAACGGACTAACCGGGGTTGATGAACGCGCGCACCCGTTAACTAAAACCGAAGTGGACAACACTAAGGTTAAGAATAGTATCGCTGCCGGTAGTACAAGTTTCTTATTCATGGCGACCTTCTTCCGTAATTCCGATAGCCGTTCTACCATTGGTAGATATCTACCCCTTCCGCTTCCGAACAAACAACCAAGTAATGGTTATAAACACACATACCCACGGGCTTAAGCATGCTTAATAATCCCATATACTGCGGGTTCGTTGGATCATCCGTCGAAAAAACATATACCCCTTTGTAATTATCCAAAACGAATAAGCGGTGCCCGTCCTTTGATACTTCGACCTGATATTGATTATCGGACGTGGGAACATCAACGATGCGTATCAACCGGGGATTAGCAGGATCGGATGCGGAGACAACGGCAAGGCCACTCCACTTGGTCGCGACATAACAAATTGAATCATGCTTTGCAACCCAAATCGCCTGACCGGGTAAATCGAGATGCCCCACTTGAACGGGTGCAGTTTGCCAAGACGGCATCGAGATTGTTACGAAACCATATTCGTCGGCAACCGCGTATCCGTAATGTCCATCCATCACTACGTGGTTTACCAAAGAAAGAGAAGGGGGATTGTATGGTGGAGTAGGATAATCCAATTCGGGAAAGACCAGACCGGATGTTGTATCTAACACCCAGTTATAAGAATAGACATCGAAACCACCACTTAACCACGCGAACCGTAATAACGTATCGGCATCATGAAATAAAAAACACGAACCGCTATTCGGCTGCGCGTTCGTAAACTGCAAAGAGCGCATAGTGTCGTTTACTGATTGGAGAAGTTTACCGAGTAAACGATTGGTAGTCGATGGACGGTCAGCCGCAAAAACTGCATGACGAACCGA
>CAZPUW010000571.1:0-1877 GCA_964589795.1 uncultured bacterium | reverse complement strand
GCAGTTTGTGCCACATTCATCGAAGTTGGAGTGACTGTCATATTTGTAACCGCGCGACCTGCTTGCGTTACGAATATCGAATCTGTGAGCGGTGTAGTGTCGGTTCCGTGAACGACGACAACACCCGTACGGGGAGTATTATTCGTATTGAATTGCGCAACAATTTGGAAAGCACCCGTACCATTGCCATTATTCGGATTCAATGTTAACCAAGTCACTGTACTGGTTAGCGACCAATGAGCATTCGGAACATCACCGGATACTAACACACGTACTGTATCGACTGCACCATTTGCCGCGGCATCCCAAAATGCTTGTGAAACTGACATATTGGTAACCGGAGGACGTCCGTTTTGGGTTATCGTTACACTGCGCGTGAGTGGTGTGGTTCCGGTTCCGGTTATTGTCAATGTTGCACTGCGTGAAGACGTATCGGGATTAGCTGTAGCAGTAGCTACGAGTGTCCGGTTTCCATTTCCACTTATGGGATTCGTTGTTAGCCAACCCGCAGTCGAGTTTACCGTCCACGCTGCATTCGGATTGTAACCGGAAACCGTAATCGTGACGTTTGTGTTTCCACCGGCATACAAATAATTGTATGAAGTGGGAGAGACCGTTAATAGCGTACTTGGTGATTGTCCCGCTTGGGTTACTGCAATCTGGAACGAATCGGGAGTTGTTCCCGTTCCGTGTACGATAAGAATTCCTGCACGGTATGCAGTATCGGGATTTGCGGTAACTTGTGCGATAAACGAACCGCCGCCTGTTCCACTGGTCGGTAATGCCGACAACCATTGTGTCGAAGAAGTTACTGTCCAACCAGTGTTGGGATGGTCTCCGGTTAGCGTAATTAAGAAAGAAGTTTGACCGGCACTCGCGGTAGGATTCCAAGTCGAAGGAACGACCGCAAGATTGGTAACTACCGGTCGAGCCGCTTGATTTACATGCACGGTATCGGTCGCCGGAGTCGTTCCGGTTCCGATGATAATAATATTTGCCGAACGGGGAAGTGTATCGGTATTCGCCGCATAGATTGCATTGAAGCTACCGCTTCCTGCGCCGCTACCAACGGATAACGTTAACCATGTCGCTCCGGAAACCGCCGTCCATGCCGCGGTTGGATTCGCACCGGCAATCGTAATGTTGACCGGTGTCTGTCCAGCAACGTTGGGGGCGTTGATAGTAGCCGGAGATACGGTCATCGTAGTTGTATTTCGTCCCGCTTGGGTTACGAAGATAGTATCGGTTAGCGGTGTCGTTCCCGTTCCGGTGACGACTACATATCCGTTGCGTGAATTGTTTCCAAAGTTCAAGGCACTGATAATCGCAAAAGTATTTGACCCATTTCGTGTCGATGGATTGACCGTAAGCCAAGTAGTTGCATTCGAGACTGCATGCCACGTAGCCGAAGGATTGTCACCGGAAATTGTGACGAGAACAGAGTCGGTCTGACCATTCGCTCCAACCACCAAACTTTGTGTCGATACTGTCATATTAGTTAGCGGCGGACGTCCTGCTTGGGTAAACACGACTGTTCGTGTGAGCGGTGTTGTGCCGACTCCGGTAATCGTCAATGTTCCCAAACGTGACGATGTGTCCGGGTTGGCTGTATAGATACCATCGAAGTTTCGTGTACCGTTTCCAGTCGCTGGATTCGCGGTTAACCAAGTTGCATTCGACGTTACCGTCGTACTTGCACTTAAATTCGAACCGGTTATCGTTATGCCAATCTGACTTTGTCCAGCTGTGTTCGGTACATTGGCTGATGTCGGTGTAACGTTCAACTGCGTCACCGGCCCGGTTCCCGCTTGAACCACTGTGATTCGAATTGTATCCGGTGTCGCAGTGTTCGCATGGATAGACAACACACCTGTCCG
>CAZPUW010000570.1:0-1904 GCA_964589795.1 uncultured bacterium | reverse complement strand
GCCGCCTGATCCGTGGAAAAATATCCGGGCAGGAATTACTTTACTACTATTGCGAATCAGTAAATCACCCGGTTGTAAAAGTTCCGGCAAGTCATACACATGGCAATGGCGAATTGTGTTATCGGCTTTGGTGTAAACCAATAAACGCGCGGCATCACGCGGTTCGACAGCTTTCTGTGCAATCAAACTTTCCGGTAAATCGAATGAGTAACTTTCCAAACTCAATTCATCGTCGGAACGGACAGAAACACTTTCCCCCCCGGTTGCGGGGGGGGGTAAAGAAGGGGTTACGGTTGCTTTCGACGTGTCGTTCACAAAAGAGTCTCCTGCGGGCCGCCGATTCGTTTCAGACCAAGGTGTTTGTAAGCAAGATCGGTTACCATTCGTCCCCGTGGGGTGCGCGCAAGAAAACCTTCCTGAATCAAGAACGGTTCGTACACTTCCTCAATTGTACCGGGATCTTCACCGACGGCAACGGCGATAGTGGTAAGACCGGCAGGGCCGCCGTGAAATTTATTGATTAGCGTTCCAAGAATTCGTTTATCCATCTCATCAAGACCGGCTTCGTCGATATCGAGGCGATGCAAGCTCGTTTTCGCCAGCGATAAATCAATTTTGCCATTCCCCTCGACTTGCGCAAAGTCACGAATACGGCGCAACAAGCGATTGGCGATACGCGGTGTACCACGGGAACGGCGGGAAATTTCTGTAGCGGCGGCACTGTCAACCGAAACCGAAAGTAACCGGGCACTACGCATTACAATTTGGGCAAGTTCTTCGGCATGGTAATAATCGAGCCGCGCACTGACACCAAAACGGGCACGGAGCGGTGCCGTAAGCAGTCCGGCGCGGGTAGTGGCGCCAATCATAGTGAATGGTGGCAGGTTGAGTTGTATCGTACGTGCGGCAGGGCCTTTATCGATAACGATATCGATGCGAAAATCTTCGAGTGCGGGGTAGAGGTATTCTTCGACGATGGGATTCAACCGGTGAATTTCGTCGATGAATAAAATGGAACGTGCCGACAACGAAGTCAGGATACCGGCAAGGTCGGCGGGACGCTCAAGTGTCGGTCCCGACGTGGAGCGGAAATCGACGCCAAGTTCGTTGGCAACAATGGTGGCGAGTGTCGTTTTACCGAGACCGGGAGGTCCGGAAAATAGAACGTGGTCGAGCGCTTCGCCGCGCTCCTTTGCCGCTTGAATGAATACCGCCAGATTTTCTTTGAGTTTGGTTTGTCCGACAAATTCGGCAAGACGCGTCGGACGCAGTTGAGCATCCCACTGGACATCGTCGGGTGTGGTGGTGAGAATGGGATTACGCGGAGGTGTCGATTCAGGTTCAGCCATTGCTCAATGCCTTCTGTACAACATCACCAACACCCAATTCAGGATTCTCCTTGAGCACTTTCGCAACATTTTTCTCGGCGGTTGCGCGGGCAAGACCCAATGTTTCCAACGCCTGCACCGCATCCTGATAGACCCCAGCGGCGGATGGTTCGAGTGAAGTTGGGGCAATCGGGAGCGAACCGGCGACCATCGGACGCATCTCAAGTGCGATGCGCTGGGCAAGTTTCTCACCAACACCGGAAATGCTCTTAAGACGCTTCACATCAGCATGTATGATAGCTTCGCGGAAATCACCAATACGGATACCGGAGAGGATACCGATGGCAAGTTTGGGACCGATACCGGGAAGCTGGATGAGTTTGAGGAACCAGTGCCGCTCCTCATCGGTCGCGAAGCCGAAGAGTGCAAGTTGGTCTTCGCGGACGTGAAGCCAGCATAATAGCGTGCAAGTACCACCGATGGGGGGTACGCGGTCGAAGGTCGAGAGCGGCACCATCAGCAAAAAGCCGACGCCATTCACATCCAACACGATTTGGGCGGGGTCGCGAACTACTA
>CAZPUW010000569.1:0-1931 GCA_964589795.1 uncultured bacterium | reverse complement strand
AATTCCGGCAGTCAACATTCCTAAGCCCATCGGTGGCCCGGAGAATAGCATCCCAATTATCGGTAGCTTACCGAAATGGTCGATTAGCCATGGATCAATGTGTTTGGACATATAGGGTACGAATACAAATAGCCCCCACATACCGTAAATAATCGAAGGTATGCCGGCAAGGAGGTCGATTGCGGTTGCGGTAGGTGTCCGTAACCAGAGTGGAGAAATTTCGGTTAGAAATAATGCGATGCCGAAACTAACCGGAACGGCAAGTAGCATTGCAAGAAACGCAGTAACTAAAGTACCATACACCGGTACTAATGCACCAAATTGCTTGGTAACGGGATCCCAATCACTACTCCAAAGGAACTTCCAGCCAAAGGTTGAAAATGCTTCACGTCCACCGTATAGCATCGACGCCGCAGCACCCGCTAAGGCAATTAACACCACGATCGCGCAGCTTTTAACAGCAAAATGGAACATCGCATCGACGCGATGATCCCGACTATCACTATGAAGAAGACGATCGGTTGGTGTTTGAGCGATACTCACTATTTCTGACATTACATCTTTTCCGGTTGTGTAGATTCGGGCGCCGTGTTATGCCGCGGCGCCCGATTTTTACTACAACCTTAGTGTCAATCTTAGTGTATCTGTTTCGACCAATACGATTCAATCTGCTTCACCAGTGTGGAGGGTAGTGGCACGTATTGCAATGTATTTGCATCCGCTTGGCCTTCTTCCAGTGCATACTTAAAGAACGCGAGTGCAGCTCTGGAATTATCTGCGTTCTTCGGCGCTTTATACATTAGAACAAAAACGGAAGCAGCAATCGGCCAAGAATCGGCACCGGGAGCATCGGTGATAATTTGGTAGAAATCCGGTTCTTTCGTCCAATCAGCGCTTGCTGCCGCTTTTTGGAATGCATCAAGACTGGGAGTGATAAAGTTGCCTTCTTTGTTCTTCACTTGGGTATATGCCATCTTGTTTTGAAGCGCATAAGCGAGTTCTACATAACCAATAGAGAAATCGATTTGGTTTACATACGCGGAAACGCCTTCATTTCCCTTACCACCAACACCAGTCGGCCAATTGACTGACGTACCTTCGCCAACTTTTGTTTTCCATTCGTCGCTGACTTTGCTCAAATAGTTGGCCCAGTTGAAAGTCGTTCCAGAACCATCCGAACGATGGACGACGGTGATTAACTTGTCCGGTAAATTAACACTTGGATTTAGTGCGGTAATCGCCGGGTCATTCCACTTGGTAATTTTGCCCAAATAGATATCCGCAATCATGCTACCGGTGAAACGCATTTGACCTGCTTCTACACCCGGTAAATGGACAACCGGTACAACACCACCGATGACTACGGGAAACTGTGCAAGACCCGCTGCCGAAAGTTCATCCGGTTTGAGTGGTTTATCGGAAGCGCCGAAATCGACCGTACCGGCTTTGATCTGTGCGATACCGCCACCGGAACCGATTGATTGATAATTGACTTTATCGCCGGCCTTATCTGCGTATTTCGCCGCCCATTTTGAAAGAACAGGATATACAAAGGTTGAACCTGCACCAGTGATGTCCGCAGCATAAGTCGAGCCGACGACCAATAATGATGCAAGACTTAGTGCAATCACGCGTAACTTTAAAGAAACTGACATTTACCCTCCGTTTTGTTATAAGTAATGCCTATGATACGCCTGAATTGTTAAGTTCTTGTGAGCACGCTCTCGCAAGAGTTTTGAGGGGATTTCGGTTTGTAGAACGGCAATAATTTGGAAAAAACTAAGAGGAAAAATAAACGAATTGAGTAAAGCAGTATGTAAATTTTTGACATGCGTAAGAAGTGGAAAGAGATGATAAGCTATGGGGAGTATATAAAATTGAAATGTCTATGACGATATGAACAGTGAATATGGTATTTGAATCAATTCTTT
>CAZPUW010000568.1:0-1957 GCA_964589795.1 uncultured bacterium | reverse complement strand
ACCGGACATAATGGTGCCGCCCCATGTGCTGTTCATCGATGAAGAAATCGGGCCGCTACCAATAACCGGCGAATTAGCCGATAAACCGGACATCCCGCCGAAACTGCTCGAAATAAGACCGGGATTGAATCCGGGTTGATTCGAGAGCTGGGCAAAGCTCACAGTGGACGCCATGATGCTTAGCGTCAGCGCGAGAAGTAAAGTGATGTACCGTTGGTGATTCACTATTCCGACCAAATTGGTGATGGCTCAATATACATGTAGAACGGGAGGAAAGGAAACGTAACTTCTGTAATCATTTGGGTTTGCGCCGAAAATGCCCGAAGCGGGATAAAAAGTAGATGTGATTTCAATCACCGTTTTAATGTGTTTTGTATTATTTTTCCAGAACTTGACTATAATTGACGTTTCGAATCTTCGAATGCCGAATCTGGTGGTTGCAAGCAATCAAAGTCGCCTCTGAGATTCGCTTACTGGCGATATTGAACGCGAAAACGCGGAAGAACAGTTACAAACTTTCGTTTAATTTATTGAACCGAAATGGAGTCACAAGAAAAGTTAAAATCGCATTTATAAAGTTGGTACAATGCGATATGTGATATTATATACATAGTATGGAAAAGAAAGCTACGAATAAGAAAGTCCGCATCTATACCCGCACGGGTGATCAGGGCGAAACCTCGCTATTCAGCGGGGAAAAAGTAAGTAAGCACGACCTTCGGGTTGAGGCATACGGCACCGTGGATGAACTGAACAGTGCCATCGGATGGGCGCTTATGGCGGTGAAGGCAATCCAGAACGATAACATCGTTCATATTTCAGCGATGCTTGAAACACTTCAACGGGAATTGTTCGAAGTCGGTGCCGACCTTGCCACACCTCCCTCGAAAAACGCCAACGCTTATAAAATTTTGCGGATAGGCGACGACGAGGTGAAACGGCTCGAAAAGTGGATAGATAAATTGGATGAAGCGCTCCCGACGTTGCGTGCATTCATCATGCCGGGGGGAACGGAAGCGGCGGCGCGGATACATATCGCGCGGACGGTTTGCCGGCGCGCGGAACGGATTGCAGTAAGAGCGGTACACAGCGCTCCCAATGTGAATGTTGGAGTAGTTAGATATTTGAATCGATTGAATGATTTGTTGTTTGTGATGGCGCGCTTCGCGAATCACTGCCAAGGAGTGATGGATGTGACATGGGAGCGTTGAGCGGGCAACGGGAAACAGGTAGCAGGTAACGGGAACGACAAAAAAAGATTTAGGATTAAACAAATACCTCACCCGAAAATAGGAAAAAAAAGCAGGAGACGGGGAAAGCTTATCACAGATATTTTGTTGGCATTGACTTTGACCCTCAATTCCCTGTTATATACTTACCAATTCATACCACACTTGTTACGGAGGCACAGATGGCACGTTATATCCGAAGTTTCCTCACTCTTCTCAGTAGTATTTCATTAATCGCAATCGCTCACGCACAGGACAGTTCTAACGTAACCCATGTCGCTTCGCTCTACCACGGCTGGATGGATTGTGACCGTATAGCTGTTAGCGGAAACTATGCCTATGCCGCGGTTTCTAATGGAATGGCGATTATCGACATCAGCACACCGAGCGCACCCCAGCAAGTATCATTATTAGAGATAGTCGATAGCAGTGAATTCGATGTCGCCGTATCGGGTAACTACGCCTATCTTGCTGGATACCATGGTTTGCGGGTTATCGACGTCAGCAACCCGTCAATTCCACATCAAGTGGCAATGCTCCAGTATCCTTGGTATGCAGATGCAGTGGTGATATCTGGTAACTACGCGTATGTCGCGGAAGAGGATTCGGGAATCAGCATCGTCAATATCAGCAATCCGACAAATCCGCAAGAAGTCGCCCTGTTCCATACGCCGGGATATACGAATACTGTGGCGCTTTCCGGTAATTATGTATATACCAGCTCGTCC
>CAZPUW010000567.1:0-1959 GCA_964589795.1 uncultured bacterium | reverse complement strand
GTAAGTCGAGTCGCAACTTCTAAATTAACATTCTTTTCCGCTAACCAAGTCGGTCCAATCGCCCCATACTCAGTGCCGCCGTGTCCCGGATCGATAACAATATTCCAACCATTCAGGGGCATAGACTCAGGTTTCGATTTAGGTGGCGCTTCCCGAAGATGAAGATTTAAGCCATTCTCATCTGAACTGAAATTATATCCGATTATCCAACTATTCGGTTTGAAAACGATATCTATGTAACAACCTTGGCCGTGCGAAATGATATGTAATGAAGAAACTGCAGAGTTTGTATCTATTCGAGTGGCGGGATCCTTGAATGCCTTAAATAGCATGAGTTCGATTCGCATTCGTGAAGTATCACTATCCCAATATACACGAAATGGTGTAGGCGCGCCTGCAACAAAGCGAATGGTACTTTCACGCTTTACACCATCAAAGTCGACATTAACTGCTTTAACCGTCGAAAGTTTCGGTTGTAATTTAATCGGGCTTACCCGGTTGGTATCGACCCAAGCTGTAGAACCGTCTGGTAGATGGCAACCATAAGCGGCATCGATTTGTGCATGTATCCGTAACGGTGTATTCACCACTGGCAGTAGAATATTCTTCCCTTGTGGTGAATTGCGCATCCGTGCACCTTCTTTGGTCGTCACCCAAAACGGTTGTGGGAAGTTCTTAATGAACAAAGGTGGTGTTGACCGAAATCGGCCTACCGGAACTTCAAGTTTATACACTTGCAAGTTGGTAGTTGCTTGGATGTGCCAAATAAAATCATCGTGCTTCGATGGACATCTTAGCCATGCAATCCACCCGCCACCGCTGTCTACCTCAACCGGATGGCTGTTGATAGTTAATTTTGTATGAACGGGATCGCTCACATTACCGAGTAAAAAGGTCGAGTCGATACCTGAACGAAGCGGAAATTTCCCGGTACTGTCCGGTTCGCGCGGATAAACAACTTCGACGGGGGCACCGGAAGGTCGGGTCGGCCAAACTTTTGGAAGTGTTATTGCATCTGCTTTCACACCAACCAATCCAACAAAAAACACAAAGGTAATTACTTTAACGAAACGGATATGGAACACGAACGAACACCCTATCACGAAGAGAGGCGCGAGAGTTCGCGCCTTGAAAAATTCTATTTTTAGCATAGCAAGGTTAAGACACTATACGATAAACTACTTCTCCGAGCAAATCAATTCAATGCCTTCCAACACGAGATTGGGGGCGTTTTCTGATATAATCCGTGACTTGGATACTAAAAGTGAGGCAAACCCACCGGTGGCAATGACTTTCGGGTTTCCACAGATTTCCACCGCGAATTTCTGTGCCAACCCTTCCGCGGCGTAAAGCGCACCCCAAAGCAAACCGCTTCGCATCGCATCAGCTGTATTTTTACCAATTGGCGAAACAGGTAATTCCATGGAAACCGAGTAAAGTTGTGAAGTCCGCGAAGCAAGTGCGTGCAATGATGTCTCAATTCCGGGCGCGATTGCACCGCCCAGATAAACACCATTCGCATCAACGGCATCGATAGTCGTAGCCGTACCGAAATCGACTACAATTAATGGTGCGCCCCACCGTTTCATTCCGGCAATTACATTACAAAGCCGGTCGATTCCTACTGTGGAAGGTGGTTCATACGCTATGGTAATCTTTGGAATAATCGTCTTACCAACAACATCACATTTCGCTTCGGGAAGTAAATCATGAATTGCGTGTTCGATAGTTGGAGTGATTTGAAAAACGACGGACGCAATTCCAACCGCTTGAATATCATTGCTTGCGTTATGTTCATTTAGAAAATTGTTTAAAAACCAACGTGTTTCGTCGTCGGTGCGTTCCTGACGGGTGGCAATACGGGCAGTAGCGATAGTTATACGGTTTTCAAGTAAACCGAAGGTGATGTTGGTATTTCCAATGTCAATTGCAAGAAACATTTTACTCGACGTTATAGCT
>CAZPUW010000566.1:0-1963 GCA_964589795.1 uncultured bacterium | reverse complement strand
CGTTCCCGTCGTGTATCAAACCTAAAAAGTATAGCCCTGATCCACCTAGGTAAGTACTATAAACCAGCTGGGAACCCGTGCTGTTTAACCGGGCGACGAAATATTCGCTCATACTTCCGTTATAAATGCTGTCAAAAGCTCCCGTTGTCGTCGGGAATCCCCCATTAGTTTGGCCGGAAATGATCACGCCGCCGTTGTTATCCATAACAATTGCACCACTGTTATCATCACCGCCACCACCGAGGTAGGTACTGTATAACAATTGCGAACCGGGTGCATTCAGGTGAGTGACAAAGCAATCGTAATTTCCGTTAAAGCTCGGATCAATCACACCTGTAGTAACGGGAAAGTCTGCTGCTTCTGTTCTACCAGTGACATACACCCCACCGCTTCCATCACTGGCAATGCCGGTTGGGTAATCATTTCCCGTTCCCCCCAAATACGTACTGTAAATCAACGGATCGATTCGCAGTGTATGCTCTTTCTGATATCCGTTCGGAAGAGTGATACCAAATTCATTCTTGTTGGTAATTTCGAATTTCGCATCGACTTCACTTCTCGAACCACCGGGAGAGATTTGATACACTTGTGGCAATGCTGTCCGCAATTCACCCAACGATGTTGGAAGCAAAAGTTCTTTTCCTGTCGTAGGACAGAATTCATTCTGTCCCTTGAATCCTTCGGGCGGACGCGGGGGTCCGCCCCTACTGTCAAAGGACAATTCGCCTTCTAATCCTTCGCAGGACATTCGGATTTGAGAGGGGTCGGCACCGGGTTGGACAACAAAATCGAACTCGAGTTTTCCATTCTCTTCATACCACTCGATATCAATTCCATCCCACACATCACGGTAGGTAATGTTGGTATAGTTTCGGCAATTCGGTGCCCACTTGGTGGAGTCGTTGCCGAGGAAGTAGTTATTGTGCCACGGGAGTTCGCCCGCCGCTTCGACACTGATTCGCGAGGAAAACCGCGCGTCAGCGAAGCTGCGCGGTTTAGCGAACTCAACTGAATCTTGTAATTGTCCGGTTCGCAACTTCCGAAGGGCGCAACCATGTGCGTCCATAGAGACGTGGCGACCTTCAATTGGTGGGCGGTCGCCTGCTACGGGCGCAATCAATTGCGCCCCTACATTGCTCGTTGCGAGAAACTTAAACTTCAGCGCATGACTTTTCATGGGATAGCGGGCAGGATGCTTTTGCATGCAGACCGGGAGGTCTGCGGTACCCAGATCCGGCAGCGCCGGCTGCGTTCTATCCTCGACACAAGTAAGAAGTGTTACTCCGTCACGTTCGAGGAACCACGTCATCCCATTACGTGAATTGCATTTGTACAAGACGCGGGTGTCCCACTGGCCGCGATTTTCGGTAAAGAAGAAAGGGTGTGGTATCGTGGTGGAATTAGCATTTATACTGGCAAGTGTGAGATTTGCGGTTAGTAGAAGTGAAGAAATAATACTCAGCGCGAGTTTCGACATGGTTTGCCTCAGATGTGCAGTAGTATTACAGTTTACGGCGGGAATGCGTGACGGACAATAGTAAATAAAAAATAGGATACTCTTCTGAGTATCCTAATTAACTTGGACTGGAAGACTTGTAGTCCTAAATCGTTGTGAGCCACCAGGGACTCGAACCCCGAACCGACAGAGTAAAAGTTTTCTTGCACAGCTCAAGAATTGAACTAAAAAACACAGCCAATAAAGTACTGAGTTTTGAAGTGAGCCGCCAGGGACTCGAACCCCGAACCGACAGATTAAGAGTCTGCTGCTCTACCATTGAGCTAGCGGCCCGAACTCATTTCGTTTGTAGTGCGTAAGCTAACGGTCGCAAACCGAAAAGTCAAGAATCCTTTGTCCAACGCCGTATCGACTGTTTCCGCGCAAGCTCCATTTGTTCGGAATGCTCGTGTTACTCCCCTAACAGTTCCTTATACATCTTAAGTAGCTTTACTTCCTGCGACTCCC
>CAZPUW010000565.1:0-1982 GCA_964589795.1 uncultured bacterium | reverse complement strand
GAGCGGTGTTGGACCCAATGTCGGAAGTACCTGTACTGAAACACTCGGTAAGGTATCCCATAGTGTCACGACATAATTTTTAAGCGTATCGGAAGTGAATACCCAGGATTGTCTTCTTGTTGTATCCTGCCATGCCTCAATTGGATGAATCGCGCGATGGTCGAACGGTATCGCACCGCAGTCGGCGCAACTGCTGTCGGCATCATGTGGTAATAAAGGATCTGCACCATCAATTGCTATCGAATAGAGTCGTAGTGAATCGTTTCCAGAACTTATGTTTTGTAATCGTAGCCATCCGATTCGATTCGTACTGTCTGCTGTAACATTGTAAAACGGACGTGGAGATTGAAATGCATTATAACGTAGAATCGGTGGTGAAGCGCCATTTCCCCGAACAATAATAGGATGAGTGGCGTGATAGAGCACGCTGTTTTGGATGGTTACCGGACGAGTATTTCCTTCGCCAATTTGGATCAATGCTGTATCGCGGGGAAAAAACCACTGGCGCTGAACAATTGTACAGCGGTCGATAAGGGCTTGTGTGTTGCTAAACTGAAGACAAGCAAAAGGAGAAACATCGGATGTGGGAGTTTGGTTATAAAAAACGGAATTCCGAATGGTTGCCTGCGAGTTATTGATGAGAATCAATTCAAGCGTCGGCCCCCTTGTCGAATCAATCTGAACAGTAAGACCGTTGCCATTTGACGGCCATACTGCAACATATAACCAAGAATCCAAAACACAGTGATTCACAGTAATCGTACTGCCAGAACCCTCGTACCAAAGTTGACGCAATTGGCAATCAATAAAGGTGCTGCTATGTCCACCATTCGCATCGGCGATCCGTACCGAAGGATGGCCGGTTACGCGGGTAAGAGAAACCGATACACTCTCGCCGCCAAGATTACCACCAGCGGCAAAATGTACATCTGTCATTACCGTGGGGTTACCACTAACTGAATTCCCATATACAAAGAGACAGTTCGTGTATGTACCTGTACCAAAGAATTGAACGCCATCCAAACTTTCAATCCGACAGTTTGTGAGCGTTCCGCTGCCATCACAGTAACTACTTACATTGTCGATAAACCAACAAGAATCCGCTGTAATCGAACTACTATGACTTGCGAAGGAACAATTGTTGTCGAAAAAGCAGTGATGTAAATCAATCGGTGAGTTGACCGCATAAATCCCATATTGTGCGCCGATGAACGAGGCATATCGTATAGTAGGAAGATGAGTACCAGAATGAAAATTCAAACACCACCATTGCACATTTGCCGACTCCGGTGCAAAGAAAACTGAATCACCAAGTGTGCCGAGAACTTGGAGTGTGCCGTTAATTGTAATTATCATGTTTCGGCGAAAAAGAATGTTGACGCCTGCTTGAAGCGTCAATTGCGAATCGGTGGCAACCCAACAGCTGTCGGTAACGATATAAGGATTACCGATTCGGGTTAATGTTCCAGATAAGGAACCGGAGAGTAAAGTTTGAGCTTGCGCCGTAGGAATTAGTGCGACGAAAAGAAGGACAACACATACAACTGCAGAATATTTACCGCAGATAACCATCAATTTGTCTTCCACTTGAAGGAAAGAATGATTTTCGAGAATATTAAGCTTTACAAAATATAAACTCTTGTGAATGTAATGTCAAGCAAATCTAGGCTGAATTGTTAAGTAAAAACGTCATATTAATTCTGGATAGACGAAAACCTGCCTCTATTTTTTGATCTGCGAAGTACGATCCCCAAAATCAAAGGACAACTGGCTGAGGTGACACAACTCTTTTTACACTGAGTGTGGAATTGGCGGCTTTTTCTGAGAAGATGATATCTTGAAACCCAGTCCCGGCGCGGGTTGTATTTTTGTCTACTGCGAGGTTATGACATTCGTCACAAAATCGAGCGCGATGCACACGTTCTGATTACATTTTTTCTGTCATCTTTTCTGTCCATATCGACCCTATGATTTTCGTCACT
>CAZPUW010000564.1:0-1987 GCA_964589795.1 uncultured bacterium | reverse complement strand
CATTTCCGCTCCGTTTGTGATTCAACAAGCGTTTTTTAAAAGTACACTTGAGTGCTATTGACATTTTCAGCTGTGTTCACCAACCACTACATCAATCCTTTTTATTCGCAAACCAATCAAATGCGAAATAGTCACAATATTTTGAACGAATAAAAAATCGTGTCCCCATTTTTCCTGCCATTCGGCAAAACCAACGATTGAGCTGTTGATTATAAAATTCAATGAGTCGATATCCGAATACTTCGGCGAATGTTCCAAGTCGACTGGAATAATTTTATCGCCAGACTTGGCAAATACTTTCTCATTCGCGTGAATGTGTTTTGCCCGAACAATCAGAACACCGGTTTCCGAGTCCAACTCTTTGGATACATCGGAAAAGGCAGAGGGCAAAAGTATGTTGTCATGGTCGAAAAACCAAACCCACCCCTGCCCAACCAACGACATTCCGAAATTGCGTTGTGCAATCCCCCAGACATTTGTTGCAGGAGTTTCATAAGCTTCCACCCGATACCAATCGGGTAGATTATCAACGTGGAAGTCAGGATCAATTGCACCGTCGAATACGACAATATGACGGACATCAAAATCATGCGCACCCTGCGATAATATACTGGCAATACCACGCTGAACAACGCTTTTGAAACGCTGGTAATCGTAAGTGGGGGTGATTATTGTCAGTTGCTTCCGCATTACGCCTTAGTATCAACGGGTTTGACAGATATAACATCACGGTCAATTCCGATAATTTCTTGAACGGATAGATTTTCAAACCCGTAATGTGCCGACATCGCCTGTATATTTTCGATGTACTGGAAGTCGCGAAGTAACCGATGCTGATAATCCACAATCCATGCTACGTCAGTGTTGACTATTAACGCAAGCGAAGGACTGTCTTCGAACGACGGTGCTCGGTCAGAGTCAGTGGGAATGATCATGCCATCGGAACCACGGCGAACGCGGAAAAGTATTGTCCCAGCGCGGGAACTCAGGTTGCGTTCGATAGCGGTAAAGCAACCGGGTAACAATTCGTTTTCGTCAGACAACATCATTACCCAACCACGGGTTACGGATTTTAAACCCGCATTACGATAATCCGTGCTATAGCGTTTCAGTTTGATTGGTGGGATAAAATGCTGTTCGTACCACGCCGGTGAACTCAACTTCCATTCTACCGGTATCTCTTCATCACATACGATAAAGTGCTTTACTCTGAGATTGTGGGAAGTTTGACCGAGAATTGAATTAATCACACGAAGGACGAGTTCGGAACGCTTGCCGGGATGGTAAGTCGGGGTAATGATATTGAGAATTTTTGTTACGGGTAAAAATTTACGGCGAAGAATCGTTTCTATTCGCCACCGGTAGTATCGCTTTAACCGCTCGTTCATTGTTATGCGCAGCTAATTGCTAATTGCAGCCAATAATGACCGCACTGCACGTTGCCAAGTAAATTGCTGGATAAAACGATTTCCTTCTTTCGCCATCCGTTCACGGATATCGGGATGATGAATGTATAATTGAATATGTTCAGCTAACCGATGGATGTCGCCTGCAGGTGAGATTAAAGCAGTTTTACCATCGATTGCATATTCTTTATGACCACCAATATCAGTCGCGCAAAGCGCACAACCACATTGCATCGCTTCGGCGGGGGGTAACGGCCACCCTTCGGCAAAACTCGGTGCGACAAATATGGCCGCAGTATTGTACAACCTTCGCAGTTGGGTTTGCGGTGGATTGCGGTGGTAGGTTATCCAAGAAGGTAAATCGTCAGGTGCCGGAGGAATACCAAACAAATCCACGACTAATTCCGGTGAGGTTTGCTTGACGATTTTCAGCGCCATTAATCCGATTAACGAACCCTTCCATGCTTCCTGATGATAGAGCATCATCACACGTGATGGCTGGCGTTCATCGATGGGCGTATCAAGGTTAAACCGATCGAAATCGAGACCATTCGGAATATAAATCGAATCCTCGCTCATCG
>CAZPUW010000563.1:0-1990 GCA_964589795.1 uncultured bacterium | reverse complement strand
GAAACGCTGGTTACTTTGGATATTGGTTTTTTCCGTCGTCGCTCCCCATCTCGGAAATATATTGGGATGGGCGTCTGCTGAAATCGGGCGGCAACCGTGGTTGATATATGGATTACTGAAAACATCGCAAGGGGTTTCTCCAATCGTCACGGCAGGTCAGGTCGGATTCTCGTTAATTCTATTCGCAGTTGTGTACCTCATGTTATTTGCGGCGTTTATTTTCCTGCTGAACTCAAAAATTCAACATGGCCCCGTCGATGATGATGTTGTGGCGGAGGGTAAACGCGCATGATGGATTCACTCGATCTCAACACAATTTGGTATTTGCTTATAAGTGTTTTGTTTGGCGGTTATGCCATTCTCGATGGTTTCGATTTTGGCGTCGGTGCTCTGCACTTGTTCGTTAAGAAAGATGAAGAGCGGAGGGTGCTGCTAAATTCGATTGGACCGGTTTGGGATGGTAATGAAGTATGGCTGGTAACCGGTGGCGGCGCATTGTTCGCAGCATTTCCCGAAGTGTACGCGACAGCGTTTTCGGCATTTTACATTCCCCTGATGTTATTATTGTTTTGCCTGATATTTAGGGCAGTATCGATAGAATTTCGCAGTAAACAACCGATGCTTTGGTGGCGGAAAATGTGGGATGTCGCCTTTTCCGGTGCGAGCGTCCTTGCGAGTTTATTAATCGGAATTGCATTAGGAAATATCGTTTGGGGACTTCCACTTGACGTACACCATGAGTTTACCGGCGATTTCCTTTCGATGTTGAACCCATATTCTTTACTATTGGGCGTGACGACACTTGCACTTTTTATGATGCACGGTTCGATTTATCTGATTTTGAAAACTGAAAACGCGTTGCAAGAGCAAATACGCGAATGGGTGAATAACACCATTATTTTTTTCATCATCTGTTATGCAACCGTCACGATGGCGACCCTCTTGTATGTGCCCCACATGACCCAAACGATTCGACATACTCCATCCCTGTTTTTAGTTGCGCTTCTAAGTATGCTCGCTATCGCGAACATACCGCGTGAAATTCACCGTAAAAGCGAATTTATGGCTTTTCTTTCTTCGAGTGGAGCGATAATTGCACTAATGGCGCTTTTTGGCATCGGAATGTTTCCGAACCTGATATCTTCAACACCAATGGATAGTTACAGCTTAACCATTTGGAATGCGGCTTCGTCACAAAAAACGTTATCCATCATGTTACTCATAGCGTTGATTGGGATGCCGCTTGTACTCTCATACACGATAAGTGTGTATTGGATATTCCGGGGAAAGGTAAAAATCGACCATTCGAGCTACTAATCACGTTAAATCTAACTATTTTTAAATAACCTTGATATTGCTTTTATTTCGCAGTTTTATTTCGTTTATTAAATCTATACAGCTTTATCTCAACCCATTTACTTTCGTGCGAATAGTTCAACTTTCAGGTCTCACATGCTCGCACAAGTCCGCTTTTCCGATAGTTCCCCGTTTGTTCTGGTTTGGATACTACTACTGCATTCAAATTATCTGCTTGGTTTCGGTTTTCCGTCCTCAGGAATTTATTCTTTCCACATACGTTCTTCAGTTATACTGCTTGACTACGTTTATTTCAAAGGAGGAGTTCAATGAAACCGCTTCGTTTACTTTCGCTCTCGAGTATCCTTCTTTCCACTACCCTACTTTTGGCTCGACCATGGACACCCGGCGATGATATGAAGAATGGTATTCCGGTTAACGGTACCGTTCAAATCACTTCGCAGACGTTGGGGATTGGACATCTTAAAATCCATATCTCCAATCCGGTAGTGAAGATGGAACAGCTCGAACTGAATAAACAAACGTGGACACTGGTGACAATCGATGGTGAAACCCGGTTATGGCAAAAAGGAAAACCATCGTTACCATTGATTTGCCGTCCCATTCGGTTGCCCAATACCGGAAATATTCAACTTGTGGTTACGCCGGGAGAATTTGACGAATACACGAATAT
>CAZPUW010000562.1:0-1992 GCA_964589795.1 uncultured bacterium | reverse complement strand
GCTCTTGCCGAAGGGAGATTCCGGCAGGATTTATACTATCGTTTAAAAGTTGTCACGATTAATCTTCCACCATTACGCGATCGACCGGAAGATATTGTACTGCTAACCCGGTATTTCATTAACCACTATAATCGTGAATTTTCAAAAAAGGTTACCGGAACTGACGAAGAAACTAAAAAAGCACTAATGGCTTATGATTGGCCGGGGAATGTTCGTGAACTAAAAAATGTAATTGAACACATTTTCATTTTAGAAAACGATACCATTATTAAGTTCGAACATCTTCCCGCTGAAATAGCGTACAAGAAAAACCACCCTGTTGAAGCTGATAAAATTAGAATCGATTTTCCCACTGAAGGGTTTCCACTCGATGAAATCGAGAAAATAGTCGTTCAAAAAGCGCTTACCCTTGCCAATGGCAATCAATCCAAAGCCGCTGCCTTACTTTCCGTTACGCGTGATACGATACGTTATAAGATGAAAAAATACGGATTTCTGGATTAAACAAACTTTCGTGGTGGTTGTGGAATAACGCACAGTCAGTGCGTGAAAAAACTCAGCGAATCGCCTCCCGCGCTCTTCTAATCTCAAATAATTTCCTTATTTACGGGCACTTCACGGATTTAAAGTCATCAGTACTCTCTCGTACTCGCTCACAACTATACTCTTACCCACAATAAGACATTAAAATACACAAACTTGTATCGGTGGAGGGATAAAGTAGTCTGTATCCACCATCCTCCTTCAAAGTCCAATGAATTTCTGCGGAAAATGGCATACTCTTTGCTAATTCTTTGGTGGCTAATTGTCTCAACAAACCCAAGGTCTCGAAGGATTCCCAAGAATGTTAAATCACTCGAAACTCGATAACATCGGATCGATTGGCGCAGTACTGGTACTGACGGCTATTTTGGCTACTACTGCTTTCGCCCTTCCTTCTTTTGTCCATTCGTCCCGCATTATTGACGGGGTCAGCGTTCAACCTGAACGCGCAGTAATCGCAGCGAACGGAATGGTTTACCTATCCGAACCGCTAAATAATCGCGTTTTAATTATGTCTTCCACAGGCACAATGACCGGCACAATAAACATCGGTACTCCATTGTGTGTAGGTCTCATGCCAAACGGTAACCTTCTGATTGGCCATGGAAACCAAGTGGACTGCTTTACTGCAGCGGGAGTTAGTTTATTTACTCTCGGACAAGGTGCCGGTGAATTCGGGAAACCGAATGACTTAACCGTCGCATCGGATGGAACCATATACGTAACCGATTCGAAAATGCACCTCGTAAAAGTTTATCACGGAAATGGGAACACTTGGTTCTCGTTCGGTACTTGTGGTACAGGCGATGGACAGTTCATTTTCCCGACCGGTATATGCTTGAATACCGCTGAAAATGAAGTCTATGTGGCCGATCAGGGTAACGGAAGAGTAGAAGTATTCAATCGAAATGGTGTTTACCAGCGACAATTCGGGAGTCTGACCCATCAAGTTGGGGCTAATTGGGTCTTCGACGGCACGTTTACACGTGTCCAAAGTATTGCCATCGACCAGTTCGACCGCATTTATGTTTCCGACCTCTACCAGAACGATGTACAGGTTTTGACTTCTACCGGTAGTTTTCTCGGACGCATTACTCCTAATACAACGTCGCCGTTTGCCCAACCCGCGGATATCGCAATCCGGGGCAGCCAATTAGTCGTTCTTTCATCACTTTCATCGCAAGTCTACACTTACGATCTCGATGACGTGACGGGAGCAAACGAACCAAATACGGCAGCTAATTTCACCTTTGCGTTGGAAAGGAATTACCCAAATCCGTTTAATAACTCAACCCGAATTCCGTTCACCTTGAACCGTAGTGGTCATGTGTCGTTAACGGTTTGGAATATGCTTGGACAACGGGTCGCGACTGTCATCGACGGTCAGCTAAGCGCGGGACGCCACGAAGTGATCTGGAATACGAACTCCGGTCAACACGGCTACGCGAC
>CAZPUW010000561.1:0-2004 GCA_964589795.1 uncultured bacterium | reverse complement strand
AAATCGGATGTCCCTCTTCAAACAGGAACATCATCTCGTCGATAGCCGCTTGCTCGTCACGGTTTGCAATAGCTTCCCAAATTGGTTCCGAATCGAAACCGGGAAGGGCACCGAATGCGGGCGATTTTTTCTTACTTGATTTATTTTGTGTCATTGTCGATTCTTCATCTGTAAATTGACTGTCCAAAAAGTTAGTGCGATGAATATCGCCGGATAAATCGGTTCCCAACCGAACCAATAATTGCCATTGTTAATATGCTTCGACATCGTCCATGAAAGTGATACGACGAATGTTGCAACCATCGCCCAGAAAGCCCCGTTAGGCGTCATCCGCCAACGTTCCCGCCAACTCGAAATGAGCGGCAATACGAGAGCCGGACCAAACACCGAACCAAAATCGCGCCAAATTTCTATCACACTATTATTAAGTGATGCAATCAATGCGGCTATCGCGAGCGACAACACCAATCCCAATTGTGTTAACCGGGTAAGGCGTTTTTCCGACCGTAGCCGCTCCGGGAGACCGCGCCAGAACAAATCACGTCCTAAAGTTACCGCGGCAAGAAACGAATATGAATTTACAGTGGACATCACTGTTGCGAACATCGCCGTCCAGAATAACCCCTTCAGCAATGGGGGCAACAACGCATCGGCGAGTACTGCGTAACTCGTCGTCGCTTGATCCAATTTCGGGAATAGTGCTCGCGCATACAAACCTGCAGTCGTGGTAAGAAAATCGAAAACAAACCAGCATGCAATCGAGATGAGCATTCCGTTCCGCGCGGTCTTGGGAGATTTCGCCGCAAAGCTTCGTTGGTAAAATGCCGGTTCAACAAGCGTCACCATCGCAATAAAATACCACACCAATACTGCCGCTACCGGTTGCCCTCCGGTTGGTGTGAAATTCGCCGCCGGGACGTGTTGTTGCAGGTACGGCAAGCCGCCGAGCGTATAGATTGCAACGACCACCAACACAATAAACCCGATGAACATCAGAAGGAATTGCACGATGTCGGCATACACCACTGAACGCAATCCACCGGTGAGGATATACACCGAAGATGTCAGAATAGCGATTACGAGTGCAATCGGGAATGATAATCCAAATGCCATCTGAACGAGTGTGGTTGTCATCAGAACGTATGCACCGGGAACGATATTTAGGAACAGAAAACTTGCCCCTAATATCGCCGATGGTTTCCCGTATACCCTATCCAATTGGTCGGGAATGCTCATCAACCGCGCTTCGTTGGCTGTGCCGGCAAGTTTGAATGCGAAGATTGCTGCATATAAATAATAGGGAACGCCGAAAACGAACCAATTCGAGAGACCGTATAGGTAGGAGTATTCACCGACGCCGAGGATGCCGCCGTAGAACGAAGCTACGGTCGTGGCGACGAAGGCGGGGAGCGTAATTCGCCGGCTGGCGACGAAGAAATCTTCGGTACCGCGTTTGGCACTGCGGAATGCGAACAATCCCGCAGTCATTGCGACAACGAAGTAGCCGACGATTACGGCGTAATCGGCAAATACCAGATGGTATTGGGTCATTGGGGAAAAGGTAAACGGGCAATGGGCATTGGGCAATGGGTAACGGGGAATAAGAAACAGGGGAACACGGTAATGCCCATCGCCGTGTGGGCACACTTTTAACTACCACCCACTACGCAGATTGCTTATCTTATAATGACCATTCCGGGCTGACGATGCACTACCGACTATTCCTTCCACTTCTTCTCCTCTTCGCTATCGGAAATCTTTTTGCCCAACCTCAAGCCCCGATTACGTGGGGACAATTCCGAACGATTTCAAATGGTTTTCAAACAGGTGAATATGGCTTTATTACTCCTTTAGCGGTCAAAGGAGACACTATTGTTGAAACAGCTTCTTGGCAAGGAAATTATTTACACTTCGGCTTAGTACGGATAACCGGTAACAATGGCTTGACTTGGAGCCCTTGGCACTTTTTGAATGATACCAGTAATCATAATTACATCTCAAGTA
>CAZPUW010000560.1:0-2015 GCA_964589795.1 uncultured bacterium | reverse complement strand
ATTAGTAGATAAGGAGTTCAGTGTGTACAATTTCGCTATCATCGGTGCTTCCGGTTACATTGCACCACGGCACTTGAAAGCGATTCTCGACACCGGTAATCGATTGGTTGCCGCGTGTGATCCCCACGATTCAGTGGGTATTCTTGACCGCTATTTTCCCGAAGCGCGGTTCTTCACAGAAATAGAACGTTTCGACCGCTATCTCGAGAAATTGCGTTTGAATGATGACCCGCGGAAAATAGATTTTGTAACCGTATGTTCGCCGAATTATCTGCACGACGCCCATACCCGGTTGGGTCTACGCATCGACGCGAACGTGATTTGCGAGAAACCATTGGTGATTAACCCGTGGAATCTCGATCAGATGGCAAAAATTGAATTGGATCGTAAGAAGAAAATCTACACCGTGTTGCAATTACGGGTTCATCCCGGTTTGATTGCCCTTAAAGAGCGTCTTGCGAAAAGCGATACCGGCAAAAAGCATGATGTTACACTATCATACATAACCCCTCGGGGCTCGTGGTACCAGACTTCATGGAAAGGTGTGCTCGATAAATCAGGTGGCGTTGCGACCAATATCGGAATCCATTTGTTCGATTTGATGATGTGGCTGTTCGGTGGAATGACCGGATACGAAGTCCATTACAGTGATCCGAGTAAAATGACCGGTGTTGTTGAATTTCAAAACGCCCATGTCAGGTGGTTTCTCTCCATCGATAAGAAAGACATTCCGGTCGAATATGATGCTTCCGGTAACAAAGCATTTCGCTCCATCTTAATCGATGGCAACGAAACCGAATTTTCGGAAGGATTCACCGACCTGCATACGCTTGTGTACAAGGATATTTTTGAAGGACGAGGTTACGGCGTCGAAGATGCCCGTCAATCAATTGAGTTGGTGTATCATTTGCGAAACAGCATTCCAAGGGCTCCAAGCGGCGACTACCATCCGATGTTGAAGAACATTATGTCGTTATGACAGTGTTAAAATAGAGTGGGTGAATCTCTGTCTCATAATGAAATTATTCATTTACGGAAAAGCTGAAATAATCGTTTCAACTTTTTAATTTTTGATGGGTAGGGCGTTGAACAAGCGCCCTTCCCAATTAATAAAGCTGGTTTATTGTAAAGGGAAGTATGAAAGTACCGTTGTTGGATTTGAAGGCGCAGTATCATTCGATAAAAAATGATGTCGATACTGCGGTGGCTTCTGTCTTCGAATCTCAAATGTTCATAAATGGACCGGAAGTAAAAGAGTGTGAAAAAGCGATTGCTTCCTACTGTCAAGTCCCTTATGCCACCGGTGTTTCATCCGGGTCGGATGCTCTGTTGGTGCCACTGATGGCGGAAAAAATCGGGCCGGGAGATGAAGTAATTACACCGGCATTTTCGTTTTTTGCCACTGCCGGTGCCGTTGTTCGTACTGGAGCGAAACCGGTGTTCGTCGATATCGACCCGGTGTCCTATAACGTCGATCCAAAAAGTATTGAAGCTGCAATTACACCGCACACCCGCGCTGTCATCCTCGTTCATCTCTTCGGTCAAATGGCGGACATGGATGCAATTATGGCAGTCGCGAATAAGCATAACCTCATAGTTATCGAAGACGGCGCTCAGGCGATAGGTGCCGAACGTAACCATCGCCGTGCCGGTTCGATTGGACACTACGGTACGTTTAGTTTTTTTCCGTCAAAAAATATCGGTTGTCCCGGCGACGGTGGTATGATTGTAACAACGGATGCAAAACGCGACGAGTGGATGAAAGTATATCGCAACCACGGTGCAAAAGTGAAATATCACCACATCGTCGTTGGTGGAAATTTTCGTTTCGACACCATTCATGCCGCAGTTGTACTCGCGAAACTTCCTTACCTTGACGGTTGGACTGCCGCCCGCCAGCGCAATGCCAAGCTCTACCGTGAATTATTTACTGCCGGTGGATTGCTTGGAAATGGCGTGATTGCTTTGCCGGAAGAAGTTGCCAATCGGCATATTTATAACCAATTCGTTGCCCG
>CAZPUW010000559.1:0-2016 GCA_964589795.1 uncultured bacterium | reverse complement strand
ACTTGGCGGATAGTTCGGACGGTCAAGCGCCATCGATTACCTCAACCGGTATCTTCATAACTGCAAGCGTTGCTCCCAAATCCACCCTATCCCCCACATTACACAAAATACGGTCGACCGTGCCCGCCATTGGTGCGTTGAGCGTGTACTCCATCTTCATCGCTTCCAACACCAGAACGGGAGCATTATGTTCGATTTCATCACCCGGTTTTACATTTATCTTGATAACTTTACCCGGCATGGGTGCACGTATTTCCGGATCGGTAATCGCCGCAACCGCCGTATGACCGGCACTGGAGCGATTGTCTACTCGACGTAGTACGTAAGAGTTCCCCCGCCAACTGATAAACCGGTCATCCCCTTGCGCATCGACATGGCAATGATATCCCCGTCCGTCTATTCGTACATCCAAGCGCGTTGATTGACGGTCGTCGAGTGTGATTAGATACTCTTTTTCATCGACTACCGCCCGCCACGTCGAAGCACCAACGCGCGAGATAGTGACACCATATTCTTTTTCGAATGAGGAGTACCGGTACTCAGACATGGCTCTCCTCCCCACCCCACAATGTGAATGGGTCAGACGCCAACGTAAATCCTTCGCCAGATGGTACTTTATCTTCAGAGCGCAGAAATTCGCTCAGAGCCGCAAGCGCAAGGGCTTCACCAGGTATTTCTTCGGCTGGGGCTTTCCAGTGTTCGAAATGCCGCGGGATAAATCCGGTATCTGTCTCACCATTCTTGAATGCGGGATGTTCGACCACTGCGCGTAAAAATGCGATGTTCGTTCTAATCCCACCGATACCATACCGTTCCAGCGCCCACCGCAGCCGCTCGATGGCATGTTCGCGCGTCATTCCAAATACAGTGAGTTTTGCGAGCAACGGGTCATAGAATAACGTGACCGGTACACCGGCGTGGATACCAAGATCATTGCGGATATTCACCCCTTCCGGTGGATCGAGATACCGTATCGTTCCTGTCGAGGGGAGAAATCCGGTCTCTGGGTCTTCCGCATAAATCCGTACTTCTATCGCTGCACCGCGTTGTACCAATTCGCTTTGTTTCCATGGCAACGGCTCACCCATCGCAATCCGCAATTGCATCTTGACAAGGTCGATTCCCGTAGTCATTTCCGTGATGCTATGTTCGACTTGCAGACGGGTATTCATCTCTAAAAAGAAATAATTTCCTTTGGTATCGACGATAAATTCTACCGTACCGGCATTCTCGTATGCTACAGCAGAACCGGCACGAATTGCGTCTGCACACATTCGTGCCCGCAGTTCGGGTGTCATAAACGGTGAGGGGGCTTCTTCGAGTATTTTTTGGTGACGGCGCTGGATACTGCATTCGCGCTCAAACAAATGAACAATATTTCCACACGAATCGCCTAAGATTTGTACTTCAATATGGCGTGGATTCTCAATGTACTTTTCGATGAACACGGTATCGTCGCCGAAAGCATTTTTCGCTTCACGGCGAGCTGAAGCTAACGCTTCCGCCAACTCGGATTCGGAATGAACGACCTTCATACCTTTGCCACCACCACCTGCCGACGCTTTCACCAATACCGGATAACCGATATGTTTCGCTTCATTCGCGATTTTATCCGGTGAGGCATCCGTCCATTGAAAACCCGGAACGACCGGCACACCGGCTTTCGCCATAATTTCACGCGCGCGGGTCTTCGAACCCATTTCCCGCATCGCATTCGCCGAGGGCCCGACAAAAACGAATCCCGCTTTCCTGACATTTTCGGCAAACGAAGCATTTTCCGACAGGAAACCGTAACCGGGATGGACTGCGTCTACCTTTGCCAGTCGGGCGATTTCGAGGATTTTCGTTTGGTTGAGGTAGGTGTCAGTAGGGGATTCACCGGGCAATTCATACGCTTCATCCGCCCAATGGAGATGTAGTGAGCGTTCATCGGGCGTGGAATAGACCGCGACGGCTTTCATCCCCAGCTCTTGGACAGCTTGGATGATGCGCACGGCAATCGCGCCGCGGTTGACT
>CAZPUW010000558.1:0-2024 GCA_964589795.1 uncultured bacterium | reverse complement strand
TCAACGCATTAGTGGTTGTCGGTGATGGTAAAGGTCGTGTCGGTTTTGGTCTCGGTAAAGCGAATGAAGTTGCCGACGCAATTTCCAAAGGTACCGAACTTGCCAAGCGGGCGATGAAGCGCTATCCATTGGTTGGAACGACTTTACCGCATGAGATTATGGGCCGTTACGGCGCAGGTAAAGTAAAATTGAAACCGGCTTCGGCTGGTACCGGCGTTATTGCTGGTGGTGCGGTACGCGCGATTATGGAAGCGCTTGGTGTAAAAGACGTGTTGACAAAAGTATTGGGTTCCACCAATCCGCATAATGTCGTAAAAGCAGTATTTGCAGGTCTCGAAAGTGCACTTGATATCACGACACTGGTTCGTAAACGCAGCATCACAGTGCGGCAAATTTTCGCTTCCGGTGCGTTACGCGAGGAGACGAAATAATCATGGCGCGGTTAAAAATTACATATATCAAGAGCACCATTGATTGTACGGTTCGCATGAAACAAACGGTACAAGCGCTCGGTTTAAAAAAGTTGAACTCATCTGCGATTCATCAGGATAATCCTGCGATTCGCGGTATGATCGCGAAAATCCCCCATCTGCTAAAGGTGGAAGAAGTCCCGGACGAAGTTAAGTAAAGGGCGGTGAGACAGTGGGAACGACGTTAGGAAATTTGAGACCGGCGCCCGGCGCCGTAAAAAAGACGAAGCGGATCGCACGTGGTTACGGAAGTGGCCATGGTCGCACGGCAACCCGCGGCGGTAAAGGTTACACCGCACGTAGTGGTTCCAGTGTACCGGCACGGTTCGAAGGTGGTCAGATGCCGATGCATCGCCGTCTTCCCAAACACGGTTTTAAAAATCTGTTCCGGGTCGTTTTTCAAGTGGTGAATATTGACAAACTCGAACGCTTCGATGGGGAAGTCACCCGTGAAGCGCTTGATAATGCCGGACTCATTACCGGGTCAAAAGGACCGGTGAAGATTTTAGGCAAGGGCGAGTTGACCAAGGCACTGAAGGTGCATGCCGATTCCGCATCCGCTTCTGCAATCGAAAAGGTTAAGGCAGCAGGTGGGGAAATCGTGTTGACCAAGCCAATCAGCGAGTGATTGCATGTTACAAACTCTTCGGAACATATTCAATATCCCAGAACTGAAGCGACGTATTCTGTTCACGCTTGGGTGTTTCTTCATTTATCGGCTCGGTGCCCACGTACCGGTACCGATGATCGATCGAGACGCATTAGCGGCGGCATTCGAGCTTCAAAAGGGCACCCTATTCGGGTTGTACGACATGTTTGCCGGAGGAAACTTCGGTAAAGCAACCGTCTTTGCATTAGGAATCATGCCGTACATTTCGGCGTCGATTATTTTGCAATTACTCGGTACAGTCATCCCAACCCTGCAAAAATTACAGCAGGAAGGGGAAGAGGGTCGCAAGAAAATTACGCAGTGGACGCGTTACCTCACAGTAGGTATTGCCGCGCTGCAATCGCTTGGTGTCGCCGCTTTTTTGGCGTCGCTGGAAGCGGGCGGACGTTCGGTTGTACCGGGTGGAGCTACTGTCGGTTTTTATATGTTGTGTATGATCACAATGACAACCGGTACGGTTTTCATCATGTGGTTAGGTGAGAAGATAACCGAACGGGGTATTGGAAACGGAATTTCGCTCTTAATCTTTATCGGTATTGTCGACCGTATTCCCTGGGCGTTCCTTGATGAATACCAGTTACTCAATAAAGGGATTCACGGCCCGATACGGGTTGCAGTGCTGCTTGTTATGATGTTCTTTTCCATCGTCGCTGTTGTGTATCTGACGCAAGGTGTGAGAAAAATACCGGTGCAGTATGCGAAGCGAATGGTTGGCCGCAAAATGATGGGCGGGCAGTCGACTCATATTCCATTGCGGGTAAATACCGCCGGGGTAATGCCGATTATTTTCGCACAAACGATTATGTTCGTTCCGTCGACATTGGCAACGTTCCTTCCTGAAGACATGGAAATCAGGAATTGGCTGCATACGGCGTTTACCTACG
>CAZPUW010000557.1:0-2037 GCA_964589795.1 uncultured bacterium | reverse complement strand
TACCTATTATTTCGATTTACTTTTCATTGCCATCGCATTCTTTACGGTAATACTTTCCGGCCCCTATTTCGAACGCACCGGATTGAAAACACCGGAAACTATTGCGTTGATGCTCTTCGCGACCTGTGGCGCAATGCTGATGATTGATGCAAACGACCTCATTATTTTATTCCTCGGTCTTGAGTTGATGTCGATCTGTTTGTATGTGATGGCGGGAATGTTGCGGGATCGTCCCAAGTCTAATGAAGGTGCGCTTAAATACTTCTTGTTGGGTGCGTTTTCCACCGGTTTCTTTTTGTATGGAATTGCACTGTTGTATGGTGCTACCGGCAGCACCAACTATGGCACTATCGCTTCGGCATCGGTACAAATTTCCGGCACCACCGGAACACTATACTGGGCGGGAGTCGGGTTACTATTCATCGGTTTTTTCTTCAAAACGGCTACTGTCCCATTCCACTTTTGGTCACCGGATGCGTACGAAGGAGCGCCGACACCTATTACCGGTTTCTTCAGCGTCGGTCCCAAAGCGGCTGCCTTCGGTGCGTTGGTAAAAGTGCTTATCGTTGCTTTGCCTACCGCTGGTTTGACTTCTGCCGACATCATCTCAGTATTGGCAATGCTGACCATGGCTGTCGGTAACTTTGTTGCCCTTCGCCAAACTTCCGTCAAACGAATGCTCGCTTATTCATCTATCGCGCACGCCGGGTATCTGTTGGTTGCACTCGCCGCGGCGAATGAAGATGGTTCATCAGCGCTTTTGCTATACCTCGCGGCTTATTCTGCAACCAACCTCGGTGCATTTACCATTGCCTATTTAATCAATCGCAAAGTGGAAGGACAATACACTTTCGACGATTACAATGGGCTTTCTCAGAAGCATCCCTTCTTAGCCGCGATAATGACTCTCTTCATGGTTTCGCTTGCGGGTATTCCACCCACCGGCGGGTTTCTCGGAAAATACTACATCTTCTTTGCGGCAATCCGGAGCGGGCGGTTAACATTGGGTATCGTGATGGCATTGCTGTCTGCGGTATCTGTCTTTTACTATTTGAGAATCGTCGTACACATGTACATGAAACCGGCTGCTGATCCCTACGAACCGGTCAAGCCTGGATATCTTGTTCAAAGTGGATTACTGATATGTGGATTGGTTATCCTTGCGATTGGTTTATTCCCCGCTGGCTGGCTGACTTGGATACATGACGGGATACATTCTCTCGTTATGTAAATGGTTTATCTCGTTTGAGTTTGAATCAATCAAACTGGTACATACTCAATTTTCGGGGGCGAATTTGGTTCGCCCCTCTTCTTATTTTAAGTATATTGATTGATATGGATGAATCACCTATAGTAACTGCTGTCAAACCGGATGAAGTGCGTAACAGCATCGGTTTTGCGATTGGGTCGGTATTAATCGTCGGTTTCCTTTGGACGTTGTTATATACAATGGCTTGGCTGCCGATTTTTGCCATATTGCTTGTCATTATAATCGTTCTATTTACTGCTGGTTTTCTCGGTCGTCGGGAGTCGTTGCGGGCGCAATGGCAAACCGGGCGGCTATTGTGGGTTTCGATCGTCACCGCTTCGTTTTTCTATCTTTGCTATTTTCTCGTCAGTTGGTTTTTACACCGTCACTATCCTTATGCCCTTCAAAAGTGGGAGTTAATCGTTTCACTACGGTTCCGGTATAAACTAATACCTGCAATTCTGCTGTTCGGGACAATGGCGATTGGGGAAGAAATTTTTTGGCGCGGTTACATACAGGAGTTCATTACCCGGCGGTGGGGACGCAATCGCGGCGTATATGCAACCGCCCTGCTCTATGCCGGGATTCATATTCCGGCGAATGCCCCCTTGCTCTTCTTTTCTGCTCTGTTTGCGGGGATTTACTGGAGTTGGATTTATTCACGGGCAAGAACAATTTGGGTGACCTTACTTGCCCACACAATGTGGGCAGTCGCAGTGACGTGGTTAATTCCCATGAACTTCAATGGCAACGAGATGAAGATGGCCTACACGGGCAGCGTGAAGGGC
>CAZPUW010000556.1:0-2044 GCA_964589795.1 uncultured bacterium | reverse complement strand
GTAAAGGAAACCGTTGTTTTCTGATCGAACCGGATTGTTTTGAGCAAAATAAAACCAACTGGTAACAGTTGATTCATGAACCCGGTACGGGATGAATCCACTATAGTAGAGAGCGTTTTGATTGCTTTTGAATTTGGGTTACTGGTGCTCTTTCCGCCAATATTAATATTGATTGCACTGCTATTTTGAGGACTTGAACCAGTCACATCGGAAAACAACAAGTCGGCATTTACCCGTTCTTTACACCGTTGCAAATCATGGTCAGTCATAATACGCTGTGTAGCAATCCAGTCATTTTTCCGTTGCAGTAACGCGATATACGAATACAGCTGTCCATCGTAATAGATACATCGGTATGGGGAAATAACCGTATCCATTACCGAAAATTCGCGAAACACTTTCGTTGAATCGAGTGGACGGAACCGGTACAGCAGCGGTTTACCATCCAAACTTGTTCGCGCCACATCGAACCGCACAATCTCAGGCGAGGCAAACATTTTGGTTGAATCAGCGGGTTCGATTGTCTGGTACTTTTTCAATGTTTCAACGAGGTCATCGGCGGGTTCCATCAATAACTGTTGCGTCATCCGTGATTGGAAGCTACTCATCCAGACAAAAACTGCGGTAAAGACAACAAATGCCATCATGAAAAATGGGAGAACGCTGGTGAACAGAAATGATAGAATTAGCTTTGACCGGATAGGTGAGTTCAAGCGGATATTGCGTATAATCGGAGTCGTGAAAATGCGCACCATTAGCAGCAAAGAACCTGAAATCAATAGAATTAAATTAAAGGAAACCGCGACGCGGATATATTTCGGGAAGTACAATAAACTGTAAATGGGGTCGATGATGAAACCGTCGATTAATATCGGTACGGCAAAAATGAACACAAATATCGAGAAGAATAAGCCCCGGAGTTTACTCTGATTGTCCATCGCATCGGCACGAACGCAGATAATTAAAGTTCCCACCGCCGCGAGTAAAAGCACAAAAAAGTTATCCGACAATATGAATGGAAGGCACGAGATTGCTACCGGAAGTATCCACCACGGTTGCTCAAGACGGCGAAACAACGGCCACGCCGTGCGCGGTTGTAGGATAAAACGGACGGCAAAGAAAAGTGCGCCAAGCGTTGCAAATAAGGCGATTAATGCTACGACCGGCATTCCGCCGATGGGGAATAATTTAATAACGATTACAACGAGGATGAGTAACCAGAGCGTCCGGCTGCGAAGCGGGAATTCCCGTATCCCCCATATAATGGCGACAGTGGAGAGAAATAAATAAAAGCCCGCTCCGTCGTTGGTCAGTGTGCGGTTGATACTATACAAAACCAACGCGAGTGTAAGTAAAAAACCCCCTACCCAGAGAGCTATTTTGCGGTCGAACGAAGATGCGGGAAACAGGTTGTTGATGCTAAATGAATTTCTTGGCATATTTTATTTTAAGTTTGTTACTGAATATACTATAGAACCTAAAGCGCACCAATACAATATCAGTGTATACTAAATAGTGTAAAATTATAGCGAAATCGTTGCAGCGGTTGAAATTTGATGGTTATACCGGTGGGTATCGGAACTCTGGTATTGTTTTTCCCGATAACAATGCCTCATACATACTCATACGGACTTGTACAATTTTTTCCATGTTGATTTTTTCGCCATATTCCCTACGTCGCCGGGAACTTGTTTCATCGCGCGAATCCAATGCTTCCTCGCATTTACGTGGCCAATCACCCGGATTATCGAATAGATGCAACAATTCGGAAAAATGCTGATAGTCGGGTTGAGCATTTGGCCCGGTGATTGGTATCCCTGAAAGCAAATATTGATACATCTTATTCTGATTACGAGTTTTGGAAAATTCGTTAATCTCATCTAAAACGACACCGACATCATAGTGGGCGAAGTACGCTGCAAGTTCTTCATGCGGTACTCTTCCAAGATAATGGATATTGGGTAACCGCATTATCTCGCTGAATATGCCACCGGAATAAAACTCGTGTGGCCCATCCATTGTTCCCTGAAGCGTAAACGTATAT
>CAZPUW010000555.1:0-2051 GCA_964589795.1 uncultured bacterium | reverse complement strand
GGGCCTATCTGACAATTCACCGCTACGCCGAGGCCGACTTTGCTCGCTACGGTAAAGTCAGTAAGCAGATATTTGAGGTCGTGCGAGACATTTCTCCACTGGTAGAAGAGTACAGTATCGATGAGGCATTCACTGATCTAACTGGTCTCGATACCTATTACGGCATGACTCAGGATGAACTGGGCATGCTGATCAAAAACCGGATTCGCAAGGAAGTCGGCATTACTGTATCGGTTGGGATTGGTACAACGAAGACAATCGCGAAACTCGCATCGGATTACAAAAAGCCGGATGGTCTGTTTGTGGTGAATGATGCAACGTTAATCGATTTTCTCGCGGATCGTGCTATCGATGACATCTGGGGGATCGGTGGTCGTCGTGGTCCGCAACTGAAAGCACGAGGAATTGAGCGGGCACTCGATCTCTACAATCTTCCCATGGAAACCGTTATCCAATGGATGGGAAAGAACGGCGCCGATCTATGGCTTGAGTTACACGGACATTGTATCTCTCCAATTAGTACTGAGTCGGCACCACCGAAGAGCGTATCGCGCACGGCAAATTTCGAACTCAAGACGACCAATCCCGCTGTAGTTTATGCCGCTCTTTCACATCATGCTGCAAAAGTGGTCGCGTTACTGGTCGACGACGAACTTTATACCAAACGAATCTCTATTTTTCTGCGCAGGAAAGATTTCACCTTCGATGTCGCGAGCGAAAAACTTTCCTATCCGACCAACAACCATGCAGTGATCGTTGCTGCCATCAGGCGAATGTTCATACGAAGCTTTCACCGCAATACGGTCTATCGCGGCACCGGTGTGATCACTGAGATCGATCCGAACGGAACATTCGATATTGATCTCTTTGTCGCCTATGAATCGGAACAACGTGCTGCCGAGTTAACCCGAACGGTTACTGCACTCAACCGGAAGTACGGCAAGGGGACGATGAAGTATCTCGCGACGATGGCAATCTCCCGCAATTACCGGCAACAGGAAACCGACCGCTTGGGAGTGGCGCTCATCCAAGCGTCTTGATAACAATTTGATGAATCAGTAAAAGCCGCTCGTCAAGGAACGCGGTTTTCGTAAAGAGCTTTAACTTATTTTCGAACAGGATGGAACATGCGAATCGAAAAACTATTACAATACGATTTCCCGGAAGACATGGTGATGAACTGGAAGCGAATGGGAATCTCAGACCTGCAGCCAATCCAAGAGCAGGCAATACAACAGTACAAATTGTTCAACTGCAACAGCATGATCGTCTCGGCACCGACCTCATCGGGTAAAACTTTTGTCGGCGAACTTGCTGCGGTATATCAAGCGATTAAAAAACGTAAGACCGCTTTCTTAGTTCCGCTCAAGGCTATCGCTGAGGAGAAGTTTCTCACATTCAAGCAGATGTACGAGCGGCAAGGGATTCGAGTTGTGGTATCAAGCCGGGACCGCAAAGAATTTGACACGGACATTGAGAATGGAGCGTACGAGATCGCGATCATCGTATATGAGAAATTCTTCCAGCTCTTGAATAGCAACGAACATTTTCTTGACAGTCTCGGACTGGTAGTGATCGATGAGCTTCAAATGCTGGCAGACAGCGGTCGTGGTGCAACACTGGAAATGATCTTGACGCACCTGCGGATGCAGAAGAATGCGCCACAGATTGTCGGCTTATCGGCGGTACTCGGAAACAATCAAATCGTGAATCAGTGGCTCGGTATCGACCTCCTGCAATTCAATCAACGTCCGATCGAGCTTCGTCTCGGGTATATCTACCAAGGGGTGTTTCATTACCGCTCGATGAATAATCGGAGTACCGGTGATGAACTCATACTTTCCGATCCACCGGAGGGAAAGAATGAAATTCTGTACGCAGCGGTCGAGAAATTTGTCGGCGATGGTCTTGTCTTTGCGCGCGTAGGAAACGAACACACGCACGACCGGTGGTTCCGCCAGTTCGCGCCCGGTGGCGATCACGGCCAAGTTCTCCACTTTGCCTCCCGCCAGGTCCGTGCGCTCCACATCCGCCGTGCTTTCCCTCGAAAA
>CAZPUW010000554.1:0-2060 GCA_964589795.1 uncultured bacterium | reverse complement strand
TTCGACTACCATTATTCGCTTTGCATTACCAAGTACCGAACGCGTCAAACTTGCCGTGTATGACGTTCTTGGTCGCGAAGTAGTGCGGTTGATTGATGGTGTAAAGATGACGGGGACGTATGAAGTGCGGTGGAATAGCACCAATAAAACTGGCGAAAAGGTTGCCAGCGGAGTTTATTTCTATCGGATGACTACTCCGAAAGGTTCGATTACCAAGAAGATGACGCTTTTGAATTAACCGAACCAAAAGCTGTATTGAAAGAGGCGACGCTTTACGTCGCCTTTTTTTTGTATATTGAGCCGGTTTTGACGCTTGTGGCTGTGGTTGGAACGGCTATGTTCTATCGTTATTTTGGTAGGGTAACCAACAGGAGTAAAATGACGTTCAATGAACTAATTCGTAATGCAAACCATCAACGCGGGTATTTGTGTCTTGGTTTGGACCCCGACCCGGAAAAGCTTCCCGCGGGTCTAACCGGAAGCGACGGTTTGTGTCGATTTTGTTCCGAGGTGATATCCGCTTGTTCGCCGTATATCGTTGCGGTAAAACCGAACCTCGCTTTCTTCGAGCAATTCGGTTCAGCCGGATGGAAAGTACTTGAGCGGTTACGCGGCGAAGCACCGGTGGAAATATTGTGGGTGCTCGATGCGAAGCGCGGTGATATTGGAAACACTGCAAAGAGTTATGCCCGGGCGCTTTTCGACGGTCTTGGAGCGAATGCGGTAACTGTAAATCCGTATCTTGGCGCCGACTCGGTAACTCCATTTCTTACCCGGTCAGAATGTGGAGTTTTCCTCTTAGCGCTTACGTCCAATCCCGGAGCGAAAGATTTCCAATATCACGGCACGCCTCCACTTTGGAAAAAAGTTATCGAATCAAGTAAGGCATGGAATAACGGCAATCTTGGATATGTCATCGGTGCTACCCGCGAAGAAGAATTAACCGAAGCCCGCCAACTTGCCGGCGATTGTCCGATCCTGATACCCGGTGTCGGTACGCAGGGTGGTTCGCTTAACGCCGCTGTCCGGGACGGACTCGGAAATGGGAAATACACGGGACTGATAAATTTATCGCGCGCAATACTCTATGCGTCATCAGGTAACGATTACGCTTCCAAGGCGGCTGATGCTGCTAAAAATTGGTCGATGCAAATAAACGAATTAATCGCTAAATAATCGAATAAAAAACCGTATCAATTTATGAAACTACTGAATTCAACAGTCGTTTCGGGAGAATGAATTTGTTAACTCAGGAACACGCGATTGAGTTATTACAAAAATCCGGTGCTTTGCTTTCCGGTCATTTTATTTTAACCAGTGGTTTACATAGTGACCGCTATGTAGAAAAATTTCGGTTACTGGAGCGACCCGAATATTGCGCTCCATTCGCGAATTCGATTGCGGAAAAATTTCGCGATAAAAAACCGACTGTGGTAGTCGGTCCTGCAATGGGTGGTATCATCCTCGCATACGAAGTCGCTCGCGCCCTTGGTACCCGTATGGCTTTTCCTGAGCGCGTTGACGGAAAGTTTGCCTTCCGTCGTGGATTTGAATTTACTGCCGATGATCGAATTCTTGCCGTTGAGGATATCGTAACAACCGGTGGTTCTATACAGGAAGTCATCGATGTTTTGAACGCCACTTCGGGCAAGCTTATCGGATTAGGTCTCATCTGTGACCGCTCCGGTGGAAAAGTACAATTTTCGGTCGAGACATATTCGGTTGTACAACTAAATATTCAAACGTGGCAAGCGGATGCGCTGCCTCCGCACTTGCAAAACATCCCCGCGGTAAAACCCGGTTCGCGGAGTCTACCGCAATGAAAGTTTGTGTGTTGGCAAGTGGTTCGAGTGGAAATTGTACCTTCATCGAAGTCGGTGGCATTAAGTTTCTCGTCGATGCCGGCATTTCCGCAAAACGTATTGTCGAAGGTTTGCGTTCTATCGGTGAGCGAATTGAAGACATCGAAGGAATCTTGCTTACACACGAGCACCGTGACCACGTTGCCGGTATTGAGCGGTTGACGTTTTCATCTCGTCGCGGCATGGGGTCTTCCATGA
>CAZPUW010000553.1:0-2069 GCA_964589795.1 uncultured bacterium | reverse complement strand
ATCCAATACGGCACCGGTGCCGGGTTCGGGCAACGGTTTTTTCCCGGTAATATTCTGGGGCCGCCTGATACGTCAGCGTCACAATATGCGGCGAGTTTTACCGAACAGAATTTGCTAACACTGGGTCGAGGTGGTGAAATCGTACTCGCTTTTCGCGATGGTGGGATTTATGACTCTACTGGGGTCGATTTCACGGTTTTCGGAAATCCATTTATCAACCGAGCGAATGGTCAGGTGTTCCGAAAAGTTGCGATTGTGTCGGTGAGTGAAGATGGTTTGCAATGGTATGAATTCCCATTCGATACGGTTACGTATGCCGGACTTGCCGGTGCCACACCGACTAACGGACAAGCCAACTCCCTCGACCCTACCGCAAGTGGCGGCGATTCGTTTGATTTAGCGACGGTGGGTCTTCACCATGCGATATATGTAAAACTTACTGATGCGGCGGATCGCGTTTCTGATGGCGGCGATTCTTTTAACCTTGACGCGGTCGTGGCGATACATGGTGGTTAGCGGTGAGTGGAAATCTAAATAATGGATTGAATTTCGACTTTCAGGTTAATTTCGCGCAACACATCCGCGACTTGTAAACAATTAATTAACGCTCCGCTGAATACATTCGCCTTCCCTTTGTTGTGTACTTCATAAGCGAATAAATATCCCTGCATCGCAGTGCAGCCAATCGCTTTCATCAACTGTAAAATCACGTCTTCAAATGTATGAACCGCATCGTTGAACAGAATCACTTGCGACGGCACATCAGTACCGTTCGATGGACTCGCCGGTAATGGTTCCTTCGCGGGTACGAAGTGTGGCCGCTGTTGTGGGTTGTGTTGCTCAGACATGTATAAAATTTAACTGTGATCTTGTAGTAACTTTTTCCGATGTCTTGCCAGCCGGGTGAATGCAAATTCAAGCGCCGGCCCTAAATGTTCATAGGTGTCGGTTACTTCCGGTTCGTTGGGTAAAACGGTGAACGGTACTTTGAAACCCCGAATTTCGATTACACCGTCCAATACGCTGCCGGATATCTTTTCCCAGTCGTTAACTTTGTAATAAAAATCCATTTTCGACTGCGGTAATGAATGGTATAAAATTGAACCCTCTTCCCCGGGCCGTGCACGCCGTTGATTTTTCCGCGACGATTCCGCATAACTGACCGCGATATACACGATTACAGCTTTCGAAAGGATACGGTCGGACAGGTTTTCGAATGCATCTTTAAAACCATTTTGGCCACCGCGTGAAAACTCGATTATCGCAGTATGACGCGATAGGAAATCGGGAACCTTTGCAATCTGATATTCCAACTGAAAACTCAGCTTCTGAATCAGGAAATTCCAATATTGGTTATCGGTAAAGTAGTAGTCATGGTCGGTTACCAACCGTGATAACCCCATTTTTTCCCGGATATCGTCGTCCTGAAAATCCTCCCAGAGAATAGGGAAATCGTCAAATTCGACAAACGGTGCGATTCCAAAGCGATCCAACCGATCTTTATCACCGCAATGTTTTAGATAGTCAATTACTTCGCTCTTTCCAGCGGCAGGACGACCATTTAGTATCACAATCGGTAAATGAGGCGGCATGTATGCTCCAAATTCTTCGTGGATGACAGGTTGTAGGTTTGGTTGTACAAAGGGAATAAGTGTTGGAATTTACCTAAAAAACGAGCGTCACTCAAGGGATTGACACAATTACTTCTACCATCGCGCTTTTATCCTGCAACTATTCACCGTATTATTAACACTATCCAAATAATCACTAATTCGATAGGAGTGCTACGCGTGAATAATCTTACCCGTTTTATCAGCTTAGTAGTCATTTTAACTGCATTCGCTTTGACAGCGTTCGCTGATTCTCCACCGGACGGTTTCTACCGCTATCCTACTATTGGTGGCGGCAGAATCGTGTTTACCTCGGAAGGGGACTTGTGGACAGTACCCGCTTCCGGTGGTATAGCTTCACGTCTAACCGTACATGATGGCACAGAACGGTTTCCAAAAATGTCTCCCGATGGAAAGTGGATTGCATTCACAGCTCAGTACGACGGGAACGACGATGTG
>CAZPUW010000552.1:1516-2070 GCA_964589795.1 uncultured bacterium | reverse complement strand
GATGCACCCCCGTTTGAGGTGTGTAGAATTATACCATTATATCCTACTACCCAGCCGGTGTTCGAATCCAAAAAAGTGAAACCACAAATCCAAGTTGTGCTTTCACTGGGTTGTTTGATCCACGATAGGCCTCCATCAGTTGTTTTTAATATGGTTCCGTGATCACCTGCTGTCCAGCCAGTTGTTGAGTTAACGAATTTAACTGAGCTTAGATCATAGATATTGGGTCGTGGATTCTGCCATTGCCAATTTTGTGCAAATGAAAATGGGACAATGGAAATTGTCAGAAGAGTTAGTAAGGAAAGTGTGTACTTCGAAGACATAGCAACCTCAGAACAATGGTAGTAGCGAGTAAAATTAGGAAGGAACCGATGGATGCGTTCTATCTAAATATCGGGCGTAATGGCGGGGTAGTCAATATAAAAAGTAAAAGTGCACACTCGGCGGTGCGCACTACCGAAAGGATGCCGACCCAGAGGTCGACGCTACCAAAAAAAACGGGCGTATTGCCATACGCCCCTACCGAATATGTGCAGGGTGAGGACGCCCGCACT
>CAZPUW010000552.1:0-1416 GCA_964589795.1 uncultured bacterium | reverse complement strand
ACTATAGGAAAGGGCGCAGCATGGCGGCGCCCCTACAATGGACAGACAGGAATGTATGTCCTACGAAAAGATCGCCACGTTGCTTCGTGTCCACAAGGTTGGACACTTCGCGCCTCGCGAATCACGGGCGAACACGGGGATTCGCCCCTACTGTTTTGTACAGGCGGGACGCCTATACCACCCCAAAGAAGAAACTTTCAAGAGACAGGATAAATCGTACCCTACGAAAGAAGCCGACCTGGAGGTCGACGCTACCAAAAAAAACGGGCGTATTGCCATACGCCCCTACCGAAAGGTGTGCACGTCTGGAGGCGCGCACTACTATAGGAAAGGGCGCAGCATGGCGGCGCCCCTACAATGGACAGACAGGAATGTCTTTCCTACGAAAAGATCGCCACGTCTCATCGATAGCACAAGATTGCTACCCCCAAAAAGCGGGCGTATTGCCATACGCCCCTACCCAAAGGTGTGCACGTCTGGAGACGCGCACTACTGACTAATAAACATGCGCCAACAGGATATCATTCACCGGCATTACGACAGATTCACCGCCAAGCTGCCACGTATCCGACACAAAACGCGCCGGGAAATGATCCCCCAACGTGGTACCGATATAAAGCGAACCACTATCGCGGGTGAATTTTTCCGCGGCGACAATCGGCCCTTTTAATCGAAATATGATGCGGAATGGTTCACGGCCAAACATGCGCAGATACCATGCAGTTCGCTGAAATTCGCCATCGGTGATTACGGCATCGCCGACAAAGCCGGTGACATGGCCATCCGCGTCGATGGTGATATTGAATGCAATCGTCCGAAGTTTGCATTCGGCAACGCCGATTTCATTCGTACCGTTTCCCGACCAGTTGCCGATGTAATTTGCCGGTGGGCTGATTTGAACGTCCCATGTATCGTAAAACGGAATCGCATACACCGCTGCCGGTATAGAAAGAAAAAGCGCTCCCATCGCAAGAAGAACAATCATTTTGATATGACGTGACCACATTGTCGTAACCTTTCTATTCACACTACATACTACGTACGGACTTGCGTATTCACGATTATTCGCGGCTATGGCGGAAGTTGGACGAAAAAAAAAGACGCGCGAGCGTCCTTCACACAATCTGATTATTTGGTAACTATTATCTCGTTACGTGCAGTTGCGGTTGTACGATTGGCGAACTCAACTGTCCGGCGCTGGGAGTAATCGTGGATGGAGTGGTATGTGAGCTGAAATCTATTGCCGGGCTCGATGAACTCGTTGTTCCGGCGGTAGTCATGCGTGTTCCGCCAAATGATACGATCTGATTAGTGGAAGTGAGTGGAGAACTGAAACTCGTTAGCGGACTGCTAATCGACATCGAACCGAATGACGCCCCGCTGGAAAATGAACTCATCGACGAACCGGACATAATG
>CAZPUW010000551.1:0-2075 GCA_964589795.1 uncultured bacterium | reverse complement strand
CGTGCCGGAATGAAATTCAAGGATGCCGATTTAGTCGGTTTTCCTTATGCGGTGATTGTGGGGGAAAAAGCAGTTTCCGAAGGTAGATTAGAAGTGAAAGAACGACGCACCGGTGAACGCAAGATGATGAGTTTCGACGAATGCCTTGCGTTATTGACGAAGTAGCTTTCGTTATTTGTAGGCGAAATGCGGTTTAGTTGAGCCGCGAATTTGTATAACCAATCGAGGTATCCGTGCCGGAGTTCGAAGAACAGCGTAACCCACGCAACCGGTTCTTTACTTCGGAAGTATGGGACGAGGAAGAAGTAGAGACCGGGCGCGGTCTCGCACTACTCTCGTATTTGCCCGGTTTTTGTTTTATCGGGTTATTACAAAGCCACGAGAACCGTTTCGTATATCACCACGCGAAACAGGGTTTTTTGCTTTTAATTATTGAAATCGCAGCATTGCTATTCCGGTGGAATTTACTCTGGGATGCCGTGCTTCTTATTTGTGCGGGATTGGCTCTGATGGGAATGTTGAATGCATTTTCGGGCCGGTCGTTTCGCATACCATTTTTGTCCGATTGGTTTGGCGGACTGAGGGGGTAACGAGTTGTCCATATTGGATCGTTCGAAAAAATTTACACGTGCAAAACAAGTAATGGCAGCGGGAATCTATCCATATTTCCGTTCCATCGATTCCGACCAAGACACCGAAGTCATCATCGACGGTAAAAAAGTATTGATGATGGGTTCGAACAACTACCTCGGATTAACCAACCACCCCGAAGTTAAACAAGCCGCGAAAGATGCCGTAGATGCGTTTGGCACCGGTTGCGCGGGTTCGCGGTTTCTCAACGGAACGCTCCGAATTCACATCGAATTGGAAGAGAAACTTGCCCAATTCATGGGTGTCGAATCGGTACTGATTTTTACGACCGGCCATCATGTGAATTTAGGCGTAATCGACACCGTCGTTACCCGTGGCGATTATGTCATTACTGATAACCAAGACCATGCGTCGATTGTGGACGGTACTCGTCTGACGTATGCGACCAAGCGCAAATACGACCATAACAATATGGATGCGTTGCGGGAAGTACTCACCTCAATTCCCAAAGATAAAATTAAACTCATCGTGGTCGACGGTGTCTTCTCGATGGAAGGGGATATTGCAAAACTACCGCAAATCGTCGCCCTTGCCGAAGAATTTAAAGCGGATGTGATGGTCGATGATGCGCATTCGATAGGTGTGTTAGGACCGAATGGTGACGGCACTGCCGCGCATTTCGGGCTGAAAGACAGGGTGACGCTTACAGGTGGCACGTTCTCTAAATCGCTTGGCTCTGTGGGTGGTTTCGTTGGCGGCAAAGAACCGATAATCCATTATTTGAAGCATCATTGCCGCGCGTTGATATTTACGGCATCACCCTCTCCCGCCAATGTCGGTGCAGTGTTGAAGGCGTTGGAAATATTACAGCGCGAACCGGAACGGCGCGAACAACTTTGGGCGAATACCCATCGATTAAAAAAAGAGCTCAATGAAAGTGGATTTAATACACTGCATAGTGAAACACCAATTATTCCGGTAGTAGTCGGCGAAGATATTATTTCATTCAAGTTCTGCCGAATGTTGCAGGATGAAGGCGTATTCGTCAATCCGGTAGTTTCACCGGCAGTCGAACCGGGTGGCGCTTTGATACGGTTGTCGCTTATGGCGACGCATACTTTCGAGCAAATCGACCGTGCTGTAGAAGCAATCAATCGTGTAGCGAGACAATTGAAGGTGATATGAGTTCACAAACGTCCAATTTCGAGATAGTGCCGATCGAACGCCCGAGCGATATTCGGGCGTTTGTCGATACCGGCTACAAGTTGAACGAACGCTATCCCGCATTCGTCAATCAACTACGAATGGATTTACTTACAATTCTTGATCGTAAGAAAAATCCGTTTTGGCAGCGTGCTGATTTCCAACTCTTTTTGGCAAAACGGGATGGTAAAATCATCGGACGAATCGCCGCAATCGATAACCGCGCCCACAATGAATATCATGGTGCAAACGCCGGTCATTGGGGCTTCTTCGATTGTATC
>CAZPUW010000550.1:0-2078 GCA_964589795.1 uncultured bacterium | reverse complement strand
TGAATGCTCCAGTCGAAAAAATCGAGCAAGAGATAGCAAAATTACCTACGCAAGCCGACCCGTTCTTATTCTGGTACAGTTTGTCGTCAGCTATGAATATCATGCTTTCCTTGGATAATCCCAACCGGCTGGCGGATTTGCCCCGGATTGAAGCCATTATGAAATTGGTTAGAAGCCGTGATTCAACGTATTTTTATGGGGGTGCCCCCCTTTTCTTCGGGGTATTAACCGGTTTCCGACCCAAAGTCCTTGGTGGAGACCCCGTGCAGGCGGAACGGGAGTTTGATCAGTGCCGTTCAATTTCAGACAATAAGTTTCTTTTGGAACGGGTCTTCCGCGCCCGCTATTTGTGGGTTTCAGTATTGGATGAAACCAAATTCCGTACCGAATTACAGTACGTTATCGATGCCCCGGACGACATATTACCGGGCAATAAACTTTTGACAGCTATCGCTAAGGCGAAAGCAAAGAAGTATCTTTCACGAGCCGGAGATTGGTTCTGATTTATCGAAGTCCGTGTTCGATTTGAGATTTGACTCGGGCGGGCGCTTAAGTCCGCCCATTAACTATAACAATTTATCTTAAATTCATAAGTATTTCTTTTTTTGTAAGTAATATTTAGGAAGGAACCATGAAACGATTCGCATTTCTTTTACTCTTAGCTTTATGTGTGCAGGTGGTTTTGGGTCAGACCGAAATAAAATTCGCAACGGTCGCACCGGAAGGGACTGCGTGGATGAAGACCATGCGTCAAATTGCGAAAGAAGTAAAAGAACAAACGAATGGACAAGTAACATTTCGATTCTATCCGGGTGGAGTGATGGGTGACGAAACCGAAATGTTGCGTAAGATTCGTATTGGCCAACTTCATTCCGGTGGTTTTACCGGAAATGGTCTTGGTGAGATTTATTCGCCGGTTCGTGTGTTGGAAGTACCTTATCTATTTTCCGACGTTGGAGAACTGGACACCGTCGTTTCCGTTATAACACCGGAGCTGGAAAAAGGTTTGTTCGAAAAGGGGTATGTCTTACTTGGTTGGTCGGATGTCGGTTTTGTCCACTTTTTCTCGAAAGATCCAATACGATCTTTGAATGACTTTCGCGGAAAACGGATTTGGATGTGGCAGGGCGATCCGCTCGCACGGGCGTTTTTCAAAAGCTATGACGTGAACCCTATTCCATTGGCGCTGACCGATGTACTCACGCAATTGCAAACCGGTATGATTGATGTCGTGTATGCTAGCCCGTTAGCGGCAATCGGTCTGCAGTGGCAAACCCGTACGAAATATGTCACAGAGCAACCGATGACTTATGCCAGCGGTGCCGTATTGCTTGCAAAACCAAGTTGGGATAAATTAAATGTCGACCAGCAGAAAATACTGAAATCAATTTCGACGAGGTTGCTCAGGCAGTTGACTTTGCAGACACGAAGTGATAATGAAGAAGCGATGCAGACGCTTCAAAATTCCGGTTTGACGATAACACCAATGCCGCCGGAAGCAGATCAGAAACATCTTGAAGAAATCGGACAACGAACGCGAAATCAGCTTGTGAATCAACTGTATTCAAAAGACTTGCTTGACAAAGTCGAAGCGACACTTGAACAATATCGGGCTAATCGGTGAATGTCATCCGTATTATCGATAAAATAGTCCTTCGAATAATCGAAGGTGCTATTATTTTCGTCCTCGGATTCATGCTGTTGGGGCAGTTGTATCAGGCAATTGCCCGAAACGCGTGGGGAGGAGGAATTGAGTCGCTCGATATCCTGATGCGATATGGTGTGGTTTGGTTGGGGTTGCTTGGTGGTGTTATCGCCATGCGTACCGGAAATCAAATTCGCATCGACTTAATGACCAAATTATCGCCCCCCAAAGTGCGCCGTTGGCTCGAACCATTCACTTCACTTGCCACCGTTGTTATTTGTTTACTGATGGCAAAGGCATCACTCTCAATGATTGCCAGCGAATCAGCGGCGGGAACGAAATTATTCGGCGAACATACTGTCGTTCCTTTCCTCTGGATTTATCCCATCGGTTTTAGTTTGATTGCATTGCAAGCGCTGATACGAAGTATTTA
>CAZPUW010000549.1:0-2090 GCA_964589795.1 uncultured bacterium | reverse complement strand
ATCAGTAAGTTAGATGAGATCATCGAAGCAAGAAAAATCGACCAGAATACCAAAGATTGGGTGTTGAACAAGGGACCTCAATTTTTAATGATGATCAGTCAACAAGCAGAATCAAAAACTGCTCTTACATGAAGAGAATAATATGTGTTTGAATACATCACAAGTTATCAGACCACGGCAATGGAACTGGTCTGGTGATGTAATTGTCGCTAACACGGTAGTAAGGGCAATGCGCCTAAGCCCATATTTAAAGACTCGGTATGATGTTGATATCCGTGATTACCTTGGCATTGAGAATAATGCCGTCCTGAAAAAGACAATTGGCGAGATTCTTTCGCATCTAACCCCTAGTGAAAAAGAACTATTTACCTCCAAGCGTCCCGGTTCGTTTGACTTTAGGGCATTACGTGTTCTCGCCTATATGGAAGAAAACATCCATTGTGAAACTCGAGATCGTAGGTTTGATTGGTGGCTCTTCCCAGAAGAAACATTGCATGAAAAGACGGGGGATTGCGAGGACCGTGCGTTTTTACTCGGGGCTCTATTGTTGGCTGTTGGAATTAGTCCTTATTCCGTGAGAGTTGTCCTCGGCTCCCTGTATAACCATTTAGATGAAAATCAAGAAACAAAACTTAAAGATCACGTATGGGTAATGTATCAAAATGAAATTGGTAATTGGGTTTTACTGGAACCACTAAACATGACTCCAACCGCGAGTTTCGAAACTACTGCAATAAAAGGAAATGTAAGTCCGAATGAAGTGATGGTAGAATATGTTCCATACTTTGTATTCAACAATCACCATTTGTGGTATATCTACAACAAAGACGAATTCGTGTCGTTTGAAGAGTTTTGTCGGCAGCGTAGGCGGTTCTGGTACGAGTACGATCCGTCATTTTCGATTCAAGTCCATAGTGATATTCTAACTCAAGCACTCAAAGACAAACTCACAGATAGTGCACTCCGGGCTGTCCTTCGCCAAAATATGTTGATTGATACGACGGGATCGATTTTCACGTTTTACAATCCCTTTCAGCATTTCGATAATGGATATATCAGAGAAGGGTGGGGTTTCATCCAAGAACAAAAAAACGCTGGAAACTTAACCTCATTTGTAAAAGCCGCCCATGCAATAGCCGATTTTTATGCTCATAGTTCGTATGGGATCTTTGCTAATCACGGCGAAACCGAATTTACACTTTTCGATGGGAATCCGGATCCAACGAATCACGCTTTTCCAAATACTCCCGACTATAGTAAAAATCCTCTAAACATGATGGATTCAAATCGGTTCTCGGTGAATACTTACTTGACTAAATCGAAGACTCGAGACGAAGTTGTTTCTACGCTCAATAGTAAGGGTATTATTTCGGGACGATTCGCCCAACCGCACGATTCACAATCGCTTCTTGAATATCCCGTCTATATCCCTCAGAAACTTCGCGCGGGTACTGATTTTGAATGGCGTGGTTGTTTGCCTCATCACAATGAGATTGCGATGGACGATCCATTGACCTCAAGTCATACTATACCCGGTAAACATAAATTGTATACAAGCGCCGATGATTATAGTAAGCAGTTTGATTTACGGAAAAACACGGCATTGTCTCATATCAGTCAGATTTATGAAGAAATGGGAAACCCGTCTTAAAAGAGAATTTGCGACAGTTACAGGTTCGAAATAACAAATCAGGAGAGCGGAATGTCAGATAACCAACAGAAAGTAGATCTGTACTTCCAGTTATTGGCTCAAGCAGGATTAGTGTTCGTCGGCGATTATCGGCAAATACTGCATAATCCCAACGAAACTTTTGTTAAGTATTTTCCAAGTTCAAATACGTTTGAGACCTTTGTAGAAGATTTTCAATTTGCTAAATCGCATATTAATTTTTCTAATTGGGAAATAATTGACCAAAACAAATTCAACTTAGCGCCTTCACTCGATGGCAGCATTGGTGAATATTACTACTCTACATTTTCATATTGCATTGAGTATTCTCAAAAAGCGCCATTACCCCATACACAACTTGATTATCATATCCCTTCGCAAGTAACTCTTCCAGATATACAATTTGAAAAGGTACAAATAC
>CAZPUW010000548.1:0-2109 GCA_964589795.1 uncultured bacterium | reverse complement strand
TTCGTATCGAAACTATGTGGTTTGAGTTCCCCTTCGATCCGTACCCAATCGGTTGGCGGATGAGTGTGTGTCAGATGTGCTATCCGTGAGAAGAAACCCGCGCGTCCGTATTCTTCTTCGTATGTTCCTTCCGGCAGATTTTTGTGCGCGGTAGTTGCGACGATACCTTTTACAAGATGCACATTACGCGATTCATTCATATTTGATTTCCTCAATAGTTGTTATTTGATACGAAAATCGCCCAAAAAGTTGGGCGATTGCTTTATAATGTGGAGGTTGCTTAATAGGGATTCGTTGAATACACGTGATAGTAGTATCTCCCTGTAGCTGTTGAATCTGTAAATGTCGTCGTATGCACATTTACAACACCAATCAACGAAGGTAGCGACGATAGCGAATAACCAGTTGTATCGCGGTAAATAGCATAGTGATAAACAGTCGAATCCGCGACGGGGCTCCAGGTTAAAACTGCCATCGATGGTTGTTGGAATACAATTTGTACATTCTGCGGACTTTGTGGCGTTGGGTACAAAAATATCCTTTCTGCCAAAGGTAAACTCCAGTTACCGTTCGAGTCGCGAACGCGCATGTAGAGATAATGATATCCTCCTGTGAGACCCGGGTAATAAGACCAAAAAGTTATTGTATCAACTATCCCGGGTGTGACAGAAAGAACATGTCCATTTCCGTAGCCCGGGTCATTATCCAGAAAATACTCGGCATACTCGATGTTTGCCGGGGTTGATAGGTTTGTATTTTCCACATACAATAACTTTGCGAGTGGAACGCTCCAATTGTTCGCATAATCTTTCACTCGCGTGTACATCGTATGATACCCGGGTGTTTGACCGCTCAAATTGTACACATAATTCACAGTATCTGGATTCCCGGCGACGATTGGAATTGAATATCCGTTACCCAACCCCGGATCACTGTCGAAAAAATATTCGGCACCGGTTATATTGCCACCACCGTATGGTGTACTTCCTACCCATAGTTGACGGGGTTGCGGTAAACTTACACTGCCGTATTCGTCTACCAAGCGCAAATACAGCGTGTGGTATCCGGTCGAGAGCGAAGAGCAATCCAATGTGACACTACGGCTTAGAGTATCGTTATTATAAAACCCTTGAACAATCGGAGTAGAGAAGTTCGAAGTAGAGTCGAAATAATATTCGATGCGTGCAATATTATTCGTTGTGTGGGCGATTGTTTCCGCCCAAACATTTATTTTAGCGGGCAACCCCCAATTACCAAATTCATCTTCAGCGCGGATGTACAACACATGAAACCCGGTAGTCGGTGCGACCGGATAGATGGTAATATTAATCGAATCTGACGGTGAAATTGTTATTGGTGTTCCGTGACCAACGCCGGCATCCCAATCGAAAAAATATTCGGCATTGACGATTTGAACCGCCTGCGCAAAACCAGCGGTCAGTAAACCGACAAATAGAATCAACAAACCAATTCGGTTTTTCATGTTAGCCCCTCTCCGGTTAGTCGCGTCCACGCGCGCGGAAAGTAACCGGTAAACCGTTCACCGTACTACCGGAACTTGGAGCTGAGAGGTAAGTTATCGTCGGTAAATTTGGCACACCCGATAAAACGTAAGGATAGGGCCCACCGAACATGCCGCAATCAACCCCGCCAACACCGGCATTATGGGCTACTGAGCCGGAAGCTAATTTGTAAGAACCATCGGGACTAACACCTTGAATAAACATTGTGTTATTCATGGTTACATTAATTTGATTACCGTTTGTCGAACCGAATTGCGTACTATTCGCGATATTATTGTTGTAACCGCTATTGTTCGGAGTAAAATATCCGGCCACCATTATGTTATTATTGATGAGGGCATTATTCACATTGATACCACCTATCAAGACATTATTCAATATGGTGTAGGGACCGCCATCAATGTTCGAAATGATGGCAGCATAACCAGAGTTCGCAATATTTTGCAAAAAACAATTTTGGATAGTTACAGAGTGTGAAGAATTCAATCCTACAATGTATTGAGATGCGGTTGAATAGATATAACATTGCTCGATTGTTACATTACTAACACCGCTTGTGACTGAGATTGCAAAAGTGCCAGACCCG
>CAZPUW010000547.1:0-2124 GCA_964589795.1 uncultured bacterium | reverse complement strand
CCGAGCACAAGGTTCGGTGTCACGTAATGCCCATCGAACACGCCGATAGCATCATGCATAACTGCACCCAATTCCCACCGGTCCGACATATTGTGGGCAAGGCCAAGATCGATTCCAAATCCGGTTTTCTTCTTATTGAAATCGTTCTTCACCTGATCCTGTAAATCGGTATTGCTTTCCAATTTCGTCGCGCTGATTCTCTTCAACGGTACTTCTCGCCGGCTGAGTAATTTTACCGTCGCACCGTATTCAATCATCCGGTCTTTACCAAAAAGCGGGAGTGTATACTGGTTGCCATAACCGGCATAAAATGCCAAATCCGTATATCCCTGCACCGCCGCCATCGGATTGAAAATACCGCGATCCAATTTCACTTCGGGATAAGTTTGATCACTGATAACAAACCCGAAGTGTTTCATCGTGAATCCGATTTGTGGTGTAATACCAAGTTTGAACCACATATCGTCGTATTGCTCAATCGAATTTAAAAATTTTTGTTGCAGCATACGATTGGTGTCGGAATTCGAAGATAACGAGTCGAAATGGCTGAATTCTTTGTCGTGATCCTTAATGAATTGCACCATCTTCGTTATTTTATCGTCATAGCCGACGCCGATACTGAACAGGTCGAGGTGGAAATTTGCACGGTTGAGTAAAGCCGGATTATAAATCGTCGCGGATGAGTTGTAACCATACAATGAAGTCGCTCCACCGATTCCCAATTCGGCAGCACCCCTCCGGTATTCCGGTAGAGTCGTTGCGAATGCACTTGCTACTAAAGATAAAAGAAGTAGAGTAAGAAGTAACCGTTTCATAGGTGACCTCCGTGTCGCGCGACTTTCACCGAATCGTATTTAAAAACTGAATCGACATAACCGGGTCGCAGGAACAACATCCCCATTACCCAATCCTGTGTCCACGGACGTGGCTTGGTCGGATCGTCCAACCCCGCGCAATCTTGACCCGTACCGGAGGTAACCAACACCGAGTCGATTACGTACGAGGCATTTATCGCATGTGGGAATCTCGAACGGAAATAATACTTATAGTGTCTGCCACCGTTCAAACCAAGTATCGACTCATCTGCAAGTGAATCGTGATCATCGTCGATTGCATTCATAATTGGAAACTGCACACGGTACAAATCCATCAATGTCCGAATCGAATCAACCGTGCTATGGAGCTGGCCGGAAGCAAAACCGGTGGTATCGGGAAGAACATTATCCAGAATATCCAACAGCGTTCCGCAAAAGTCGCTGGTATTCGCTAATAGTGAATCGACGAATCCGGGACCTCGGCGCAGATAAAGACTATCCAGATTTACGAAATTAAAACCATCTCCGGTCCATAACAGATTCATGTCGATATCGTCCGTCGGCCCAAAACCTGTATGAATAATATTATTCCGGTAATTGTCCCGCATTTGCAACATGCTGAATACTGTTTCACTCAAACCATAATCCAACGAAACATCCTTTGAGCTGAAGGTGCCGGAAGTACGGTTATGGAAAATCGGTTCCAACATGACGTTGACTTCATCAAGTGCTTGGTACAAATCGGTTGCGGTATTGTCCGGCCACAAGCGTCGGTTGAAAAAGGGTATCGTGTCGGTCGCTCCGCTACCCATTTGAAAACGGGATAACGAGCTGAGAACATCGAACGAATTTACACCGGAAGCCAACAATCGGGCTTTCGCGCAGGCGAATCGAGCATCCGACGAATTTGGATTCTCTCGTACTGCATTACGAAAATCGCTCAATGCGCCCGAGTAATCACCATCGTTAAGCTTGCGCCTCCCCTCGTTCATATAGTCCGAAGCACTGGTGGGAGTGGGCGTTGCCCATCCAAACAAGTTGCACCCGTTTAAGAGAACAACAGGCAAGACGAGCAAACCAATTAGAAGCAATTTTTTCATCGAATAAACCTCCATATTAGGTATTTGACGCTAATATAACGATAATCGGTAAAATTTGATATGAGTAAAGGTACTTTTAAAAAGAATCTGAAATATCTTTGGAAAGTATTGTTGTGACTGGAGAAAAGGTGTGAACCAAGCTACCTGTTCTTACCAATAATCGGTCGAAAGCTCTACGGTACCTTCCATAATTCGGGCACCGCATGCGG
>CAZPUW010000546.1:0-2125 GCA_964589795.1 uncultured bacterium | reverse complement strand
AAAACTCAATCGCAATTATCCAACTGGTGCATGGACGATCCTAACGAGTATTACCCCCCTGTCACAAGGATACTATCCGTGGTCAGTTTCAGGTCTGGCAACCAGTAATCTCCGCGTAGCCATCATTTCTAATCTTTACCCAACCTTTGTTGATACTTCCAACGGGAATGCGATTGTTCGTGCTCGCGCTTTGCAGATTACACACCCGAACGGTGGCGAACATTTAACGCTTGGGTTTCCTGACACGATTAGGTGGAATGCTTTTGGAACAGGTTGGACAACGCTTGGTATGAGTTATGCTGGTGCAAATGCCGATTCTATCAATATCCTGTCTGACAGTATTCCACAGGGAACGAATTTCTTCGTATGGACTCCGAATCGTTCCACTCAAACTGGACGAGTATATATCCTTGACAACTCTGGAATCGAGGATTGGTCTGATAACGACTTTGTTGTCATTGAACCGACGCTGTACCAATCAACCTACACCACCAATTTCGTTGGGACTCGACCTCATTCAACAGATTCACTGATGGTGCAAATCGCGAATCGTAGCAACCTCGCTTTCCGATATTCTACGCTTACTGGCGCATCAGGAATCAACTTATCAAGGCGTGTCGCAGATACCGATTCGTTGACGAATACAAATGACACACTTCGAATTTGGGTTCGTTTCACACCAGACTCGACTTTGACCTATCGGGATACACTGCGAATAACATTCGAGAGCCCGTACAATCCAATTTTGATTCCGATCAATGGACTCGGTATTGGTTCGTACGCAACATTATCGGCAAGTGCGCTTACATTCCCAACGGTATTGGAACCGACCTTCCGGGATTCGTTAACCGTTCGTGTGCGTGTTCAGGGAAACCGTCCTTTATCGAATGCAACGTGGATTACCATTCCATCTGGCCTGCCGTTTAGAGCATCCCCGAATCCCTTGACGACCACGAATGCTGATGACAGCGTATCAGTAAAGATTTATTTCGAACCTGCTGCACAGGGCACTTTTTCCGGACAAATCGCTTTGCTGAGTACTGCAGTCAACGAGGATACACTTCGATTGACAGTGACTGGAACATCGCATTATGTGCCAGCAACACCCGGTAATCTCAGCATTGTTACGCAAGGCGAGAACGCAGTCTTGAATTGGGCAAGAGTTGACACCTCGACCGGCGGTGTTCCACTCACAGTACAACGATACCTAATCTATTTCCGTAACAGCAATACGACACCATGGTATTTCCATGGGATTACGACCGGAGCGAACTCGACGACTTATACTCATACGGCAGTCGTCTCGTACAGCCCAGCGATGTATTACCAAGTAACCGCTTGGGTTGGAAGCGGTAGCAGCTCAGACAGCTTTGACAACTTTATTCGAGATCATCGCGGTCAATTTATTACAAAGGAAGAAATCGAAAGCTTATTGAGAGGATTGGGAACATCTTCAAGTAATATGAGAATCGACTCACACACTCATTAGTGTAAAGAAATCAAATCTACCATCAAGGAGTAATACATGTCTCGTAAAGTCGAACGCTGCGCAGAAAAGACAGATCTGATTGTGCGAAGTGTTACTGATGACATTGACGGTCCGCGAGTAGCAAAAGTCTTCTGCAAAGCATGCTTTGATGACAAATTAGCACACCGATTAAAGGGTAGCGTAATGTTTGAACTCACAGAAGCTGAAAGTCACGATGCACTGAACAATTCAGGCAATCAGTGTCAATGTGAAACAGAATGGGGTGAGAAGTTTTTAATTGATCTTTCTGGAGTGCACCGACATCGGTAGCCAACATTCTATATCAAGGAAGATGGAGAAGATCAGATGGGTCTCAATTTATCATTGAGCGATACTTCAAAAGATGTAGCGCACAGTCCAAATTACAATCTAACTTTGCAACTAAATCGTGATACTACAATCGCATCACATTGTGTTGCGAGTAAAACGATACCGGCTTATTCAGTAGCCAAAGACTTTATTGTCCCGTTGTATTGGCCATTGTTAGTTTTTGTAGTATTGATCATTTTTCGGCAAAGTGTCGCACAAACGTTACAAAACTTAAAACGGGTTAATATTGCCGGAACGATTGTAGATTTTTATCGAGATGGAGACACT
>CAZPUW010000545.1:0-2130 GCA_964589795.1 uncultured bacterium | reverse complement strand
ATGGCGACCCGCCCGAACCCGGTTTTCAGGCAAAACTCGATTATGGCAATTGCATCGCGTTCACCGATTTCAAATTGATTACTGATCCAATGATTTATGAATTCAGTGACATTGATACCACACCGGAAATGGGAATGTCACCTCGCGGTGATGATAACGATTACTTTACTTTATTCGAATTTGCCGCCAAGTTCGACCCGGTCCCTTCGATGCTTACCCAATGCCACACATCGGTGGTGAAGGGCTTTATGGGGCAAACCACCGGTTTCCGTAAACACCTGTTGAAGCCCGGTGTTACCGTCATGGGTGAAGTGGAAGGCGATGATAACGTGAAGTATATTCACGGTATCTTGGGGAAAGGAACTTGGACATTCTTCGGCGGACACGACCCGGAAGATTACCGCCATCGTGTAGGTGATCCACCGACTGATTTAAATTTGCATCGCAACAGTCCCGGATATCGCTTAATTCTGAATAACGTCCTATTTCCTGCGGCAAAGAAAAAAGAACTGAAAACCTAACGACTACCATATGATTCAAAAGCCGGTAATTATCGTAGGCGGAGGGATAGCGGGTCTCGCTTGCGGTGTCACACTGGTGAAAAACGGTGTAGTACCTCTCATCATCGAGCGCCGCCCCTACCTTGGCGGGCGTGCAACGACTCAACCGACTTCTCCCCCCTTCGACAACGGCCCACACATGATTACCGCCGGATATCGCCATCTTCGGCAATTGCTTGAAATCGCAGGCAAGCCCCTCCATTTCAATGAAGAAACCCCCGACATCGTTTGGTATGATTCCAAACTCAAAAAACATGTTCTTCACGGCGGTTCAAAATCGAAAATGCTGTTATCGTTTATTCGTGAATTTGGTTGGAATAGCATCGCTCTTTTGTATCGGTTGACCACACTCGATAATCAATCTTTTAGCACTGTCGGTATCTGGCTGGAAGAAAAATCTTTTCCGAAAAATGTCGAGCACTTATTACGGTTGTTTGTAATCTCAACGATGAATACCGAAGCAGAAGACGCCGACTTTTCCTTATTTCAAGCCATCATCCGTGAATCTCTGCTCTGTAAAACAAAAGGTTCGGTACTACAACGATTCACACCATTGGAAACCGCATTCGTATCACCTCTCAGAGAATATATGGAGCGGGCAGGCGTCGTATTGATAACTGGAAAACAAGTTCTATCCATCGAATCATCCGATAATGAATGGTGTGTGACTACCGGAACGGAAAAGTATTTCGCAAAGCAGGTTGTTCTGGCAATTCCATCCTATGCGCGAGCATCGTTTTTACCTGAACCGGAAACGGATTACTCGCCTATCGTTACCGTCCGCCTTGCCGTTACCGGAATTGAACCGGGATGGTTTGGTTTCGACGAAGGTCAGGTGCATTGGGTGTTTGTCAATTCGGAAACACCCCGGATATTGGAAGCTACCACCAGCGCCGATGAGGCGTGGGCAGCGTCTGACAAGGAATTCATGGTTTCGCAGGTCGTGAACAGAATCAAACAAGTCGCACCTACGATGCAGGTTGAAAAAGTATTTGGTGTTGTGAAAGAAATGCGGGCGACCCCGAAACAAACGGCGAAATGGCAATCGTTGCGCCCAACTCCTTTGACGGATTTACCCGGTTTATGGCGGACAGGTGACGACTTGGCTACCGGTCTGCCGGCGACGATTGAATCTGCGGCTAAGGCGGGAATATGGACCGGTTTGTGTGTCACTGGAAAACTTCAGGGAAAAGCCGAAGAAGCTTGCTCATCCCGACTTGATATCATAGCTTAACGATATCGGACGACAACAAAAGTAGTGCTTTTAGGTAAGTACAGAATGGAGGGAAAAATGATGAACCGATGCAAACGACCTACGATGTACCTATCATTCGTGTTTACAGTATTCGCTGCATTGACGCTTTTGAGCCCTCACGCACAGGCGGGGTGGAACCAAATCATGCAGGAAAATTTTGAGAGCCATACCTCTGCGGATTGGGGAAATGGACCTTGGTATCAACCGCCAAACGGAATCTATTCCCACCAATGGCACGTCGTTCCCGGCCAGCCATGGCAAAATAATATTCCACCGCATTGGGGTATCCAAAACCGCGTCTATCGAGTAGATCCC
>CAZPUW010000544.1:0-2131 GCA_964589795.1 uncultured bacterium | reverse complement strand
GTTGGAAAGTAGAATGCCGGAAATCACTTTCGGCACATCCTATCTTCCAAATAGCAAAAGGCGAAATAGCAAATTGGGAGAAAGTCACCGTTCAGCGCACGAAGCCACTTTAACCACGACTAATTTATTTCCTCGATAAAAAATAAATTTTATTGGTGCAGTGTCATCGCTAAATTGCATCGTAGAAGTTATAGAAACGTACATTGTGTCTTGAATGAGAACCTCCAAACTGGAAACGGTACGAAGTATTCAAATCCCCGGTTGATTTTCCGAATAAAAACGTGGTCACAGGATAGGCAACTGTGACCTTTTATGTTTCTTGCTTACTACAATGACAGATATTTCCGTTGGACTAAACAGAACTTAACAAACCAAAATATATTGCTTCACCCCAAGTTTTATTGTACGGCAAGTCCTATATTTGTATTTTACAATCAAGTATCTTCATCTCACTGTAACATATAAATAACTACATTCACCAAAATTCACCACCGATGAGGCAACCATGTTTCGCACATTCGTAACGATTCTGCTTATATCTACTTTCGCCATTGCCGCTGATCGCAATGTAAGTTTGACAATTTACAATCAAAGTATGGCAGTTGTTAAAGAAATCCGGGAAGTAAATGTCGAAAATAACCGGATTGTGTTGGATGATGTCGCCGGACAGATCGACCGAACGTCAGTTAAGCTTGATTTATCAAGTGGCAGAGTTTTGGAACAGAATTACGAATACGACTTAATCAATTTTGATAAAATTATTCATCGTTATGAAAACGATTCAATTGGAATTTGGTCTTACCACGCTGACACGAAGACATACGATACACTTAGGGTGAAGTTAATCCACTACAATAACAACATGCCTTCGGTCTGCAGTAAATATGGTAAGCTCTTTTTTATGCAAATCGGTAATTATAATTTCGTATATCCTGATGATGTCAGCGAGTATTATTTCACTCCAACGCTTATCTGGAAAGTTGATAACGTAAACCAAGGAAAACAAAATGCGGAGCTTACTTATATTACAAAGGGCATAACATGGACAGCAGAATATATCGCTGTGCTGGCACCGGGTGGTAATTCACTCGATATTAATTGTTGGGTCGACGTTGAAAACAATACCGGTGCAACATATCGGAATGCGAAGATGAAATTGATGGCAGGTGATCTTCATCAGGCGCCTACTTACGCGACAGACCGGATGTATTCTGAAGGCTATGCGTCAATGTCTGCGCCTTCCTCGCCGATGTTCCAGCAGCGAAATTTATATGAATATTACTTGTACGAATTACAAGGTCTGACTTCTATTGCTGATAAAGAAGATAAACAGATTGCGTTGCTCGAAGCGAAACACGTACCGTACGTTTCGAAATACTCTTATCAAGCTTATCAGGGTAACGAAAAAGTTACAATTAACATCATGTTTGAAAATTCAAAGTCATCGAATCTTGACCGTCCGATGCCGGCGGGACGGTTCCGGTTTTTTCAATCCGAAGCTGATGGAAACCGCGAGTACATTGGCGAAGACCGCATCGACCACACTCCATCAGGACGTGAAATTAATTTAACGACGGGTAATGCCTTCGATATCACCGGCAAAACGACTCTTGTAAGCAATCGACAAATCAGTACCAGTATTCAGGAATATGATTACAAAGTGCAACTGTTCAATGCGAAGATGGAACCGGTAAAGGTGGAAGTTGTGGTAGCCAAAAATGGGGTTTGGTCAATTCTTCAGTCGGATGTGTCCTTTAAAAATAGGGATGCATACCGGAAGTATACGATTGTCGAAATACCGGCTCGAGGTGAAACGACTTTGTATTATACCGTTCATGTAGTTTCTAATTAATATGCAGCTTCGGGCGTTATTGTGTTAGGGTGTTTCATTCGCCGGATTATATCTACCTCGTATTATATGTAGATTCAGATGAAGAATTACGAAAGGAGAAATCACTCGATGACTCAGAAAATCACCCCCTTTCTTTGGTTCGATAAGAATGCCGAAGAAGCAATGAACTTTTACGTTTCCATTTTTAAGAACTCGCGCATTATTTCCATCGCCCGCTACGGCGATTTCATCCTGATGGAGCCGCCGCTGAAGCCCTATACTTGGCTGCTGTGGCTGGCG
>CAZPUW010000543.1:0-2145 GCA_964589795.1 uncultured bacterium | reverse complement strand
AGCAAAACTTCATCGACTAATGCGGAAATTGTAGCTGTGTGGAGGTTTACCCAACTACCGTAAAATTGTACATATTGGTTGGTGATTTGCCAACCGGCGTATTGTGAGGGAACGATAAGAGTTTTCTCCGATCGTCCGTTTGTTTGGCAGAATTGATGTAATGCTTCAAGTGTTTGTACCATACACTAAGAGTACGCCATAGCAGTTTCTTGGTTACCGGTATATCGTTGCAATGTTTCCATTAACGCCTTTCGAACCCATTCCTGCAGAGTTTCCGGTGAAACTACTTCGACAAATTTCTGCCACCTGAGTATCCAGGCAATGAGTTCTTCAGATAATACAACGTTCATCGTAAACAAGATAACTCCTTCTTCGATTAAATCAATGGTCTGGGTGGGATGCCAAATGCGTTCTTTTATTGTGTGTGCCACCGGTGGATAAAAACGTAACACGATCTTTATCGGTTCTTGTTGTGAATCCCCGAAAATTCCTATTCGATCCAGTAAGAAAGTATCAAGTTTAAATTCTTTGTTTCGTTTGAATTGTTCATGATGGATCGTGACTTCTTGCATCCGGTGAAAAGGTAACGTCAAGTATCTACTGTGGTCGTCCTTTCGAGCTACAGCATACAATGCTTCACCATAAAATAAAATACCGTATGGTTCGACATGATATATGTTAGAACCCGGTTCCATCGGCTTTCGATAAACAATCGTAATTTTTTGTCGGAGTTTAGTGGCCTCAACGAAATTGTGTATTTGTTTCGAAAAAGGTCTTAAATCGACTATTCCGTTTTGGGCGAGAAAAAATGTCCCCGTTGAGAGGGAGTTATTTTTATGAGCGTTCAAAATATCAACTGGTAGGAATTCTTTTAATCGTTCTTGTAAATGTTTGACTCCTTCTGCTAACGGTGTGTTGAAAACGACTTTTGATAATTCATTTATCAAAACAGCTGCCGTTATTTCATCGTCACCTAACACCTGCGGTATATATTCGCTGTAACGCCCGGAAAGCGACCAAATAAGCTCTCGACCCTTGCCTATACGGCTGGTAAGCGGGACATTCGCTTCCGAAAGCCGTTCTAAATCTCGCTGTAGAGTACGCATGGAGACTTGTTTATTAAATAATGCGTACAACTCGGAAACTGTTGTCTCGCGGTGAGTAGTGAGTCTGCGTAATATTCGCAAACAACGTTGAAGCACTAACATATCGGTTCGTTCGTGCATATATCCTCACAGATGTATAGGATCTGGTTAAGTGAATTATTTGTACATATAATAATTTATGTTTCAAGGTACTTAAATTTTCACTTACTGTTTAATGTTACTATAATTTAATATTCGAAACGACAGAAACTGTCAAATAAAAAATTATGTTACTTATCAATCAAATAATACGCTATGACAATAAAATGTGTATTTTAGGTTAGATTGTTCTTACGGTCGTGGTGCTAAATGTTACACGTTTCTAACTTCGAATAACTTGTTGGAGGCACAAATGCAGAAATGGGAATATGCTGATTTGTATTGGCATGTGGATAAGTGGTTGGTTCGAGTGAAAACGGAAAGAAAAGAAATTGTTTTGGATGAAAAGAAGTTGGTGGAGGTGCTCGATCAGCTTGGAGAAGATGGATGGGAATTGGTCGCAAGCGCGAATTACCATTATTTCTTAAAACGACTAAAATCCTAATTCGGTACAATTGCACTACTTCGATTTGTTAACATTTCAACAGGTCGGCTTCCGCCTCCGTATTGTTTACCGATGGCTATGCGATCTGCGCTATAATACTTGGTCAATCGAAAACATATTGTAAAAAATTTAACCTAATTTTATCTAAATGAAGGAGGATTCTAAGTGAGTGAAGAAAACAACTGCTGTTGCGACTGCGATTGCGGTGAAGAATTTACCCCATTGGAAATCGGCGAATCAGTTCCCGATTTTACCATTGACGTGTATAACCCAACCAAGAAGGATTTCGGAACGCTTTCTTTCGCTGACATTAAAGCGGCTGGAAAGTGGACGATTCTCGTTTTTTACCCCGGTGATTTTACGTTTGTTTGCACGACCGAATTAACCGCGCTTGCTGAACAGTACAATCGGTTCAAAGCGATGGGTGCGGAGATTATCTCGGTGAGTTGCGATACC
>CAZPUW010000542.1:0-2160 GCA_964589795.1 uncultured bacterium | reverse complement strand
GGTAAGGATACTCGGCGATTGGAATTCTATCCAGAGTACGGAATAGTCATCGTCAAGATGGCTGAATCCGTAACGTAGTATCGGACGATGGATTAGGATGTCGTTATTAAGCATCCCCCACAGTTGTTTTCGTTCGGCGGACGGCATTTTCACGAACCGAGCTTCAAATTCATTGCCCGGCAACAATCGCATTTCGACACTGGTTTTCGTTATCGAATCGTTTAGTACTTGTCCATGTTGCATCAATCTCGTCACAATATCTTTTTTGATCATCACTCGGCTAACCGGTTTATTGGTCGACGTCAGGAAAGTCAGCTCGATACCGCGTTTACTGGAAGTAGGGCGTACCCGGTCGACTTCGGAATTAAGCACAAGCTTTTGCCACTCTTCATTTTCGATTGCCCCTTCTCCCAAGTAACCCGGTACTGACATCCAGAGCGAAGCAAACCGTTGTAACGGCAATGTAGTCGGACGACCGCGTTCGGCACGGAGAAACCATTGCGCTAAGTCATTTCGAATACCACTCGTGAGTTCCGGTACTTCCGACCTCCCCGCCGCCATTTCTTTCTCGACACCTGATGTCCACGCCTGTCCCGCCAACGGACGTTCCGCATTGTGAAGCGAGAGATAGCGACCGATTACCCGCTCCACGACCGAGTATTGAATCAGAAGAAACGCGGCAAGTGCGGCAAGAAAAATCTTGCCGAATCCCGTTCGCTTTTTTTGTACGGTTGGATCGTCGAATGGATTTATCATCGAGGTTGCTCCCATACAATCGGGCGGTTTCGTATCCCGTCCCACCACCCTCTACATACTGCGAAAAAGCCCGTGATGCCTTTGCGTTTAACCGCCATCAAACTATTATAAATAAATATACCGACATAACCGAATATATCGCTGGTATAGTGCGTGCGTAATAGGTGGATCTGACCTGAAGTAATCTTGCGATATTTATCCGCAGAGCCACCTGTACTCGAGCTTACTCTGTGGAATGCCAGTGTTTTTTGTAAAAGATAACAAATACCTTGAAATTTTTTTCGCAACCGCAGCGATAGGTCTGCATCTTCTACATAATGTGGAAAACTGGTATCGAACCCACCGACATCGAAAAAATACTTAGAGGGTATCAACACACTGCATGCTGTCGCATAATCTGTCGTTATGATATGACTATCTTCTTTTCCGGAATATGTATTTTTAAACCAACTATGCCCCATCACACCTATAGCCGGATGTAACGAACCACCACCAAACCAAAGCCGGTCGGGCGGTTCGGCAAATGCTATCCAAGAAGAGACCGAAACTGAATCCTCTTTTTCTTCTCCTACTTGTCGCAATAATTCCAGCATTTCCGACTTGTAAAATACATCATTATTACTTAAAAAAATCCAGCCGTTCCGCCAATCAACTTCCTTCCAACCATCCCATTTGAGTACAGCGTTGTTTCCTTTCGCAAAACCTACGTTCTCTTGTAACCTAAGTAATTCAACTTCGGGAAAGTCCTGACTCAGTTTATCGACCGATCCATCGCTCGACGCATTATCGATAACCAATATCCGGTGAGGTGCGGCCGTTTGGTTGTTCAAATCCCGCAATGTATCGTAGAGCGTTTTCGCACCATTCCAATTCAACACCACTGACAAAATCGGTGCTTCGTTGACGATACCGTGTTTCACAGTACCTCACGTTCCATCGTATCGACCAATGCTTCAAATGTCATCGTCTGTAGCATCTTCGGAATATGGTTTGAAATCGCCTCTTTACGTTTTTCATCATTGAACAACCACTGATGAATCGCATTCGCTAATGCTTCCGGGTTGTTTGGTGGAACGATTGCACCAGTCTCCCCTTCCGTTACCAAATCCGGTAATCCACCCACATTCGTCACAACTACCGGTAATCCCGCCGCATAAGCTAACGGTAACACACCCGTCGATGTTGCTTTTTTGTAAGGCAGTACTACCAAATCCGATGCCGCAAACAACTGCGGTACATCATCGTCTGGTAAATATTTGTCGTACCAGTACACCCGGCTTTTCAACGGTTCGATTAGTGTGCGAACTTCTTCTGCTCCGGTATAGCATTCCCCGGCAATCAACAAATTTACTTCCGATAATACCGGTAATCTCATCGCACTAAGCAAAACGTCAAGTCCCTTAT
>CAZPUW010000541.1:0-2162 GCA_964589795.1 uncultured bacterium | reverse complement strand
GACAAATCATTCCAATCGTCGTCAAACCAAAATCACCGTATTTGTCGATCCAGCGCCCTGCAAACGGCGATACCAATGCCATCATAATCGTGAAACCTGCCCCATACCCCGCCAGCATTTTGTAACCGAAATTTAGGTGTGTAAGCATGTGTACCGCCCAATATGGGCCGGCAAATCCTACTGCGGCATACCAAGCGCCAAAACCAATCATTATGCGGCGGAATGCGGGATCTCGCCACGGTACAACTTTTGTATCCGGTACTTCTTCTATTACCGGCACTGGCCGCAGCGTACGCGGTACATTGTTTAAAAGAAAAGCTGATATAAGTCCGAGCACAATGGCAACTGCTCCGATGACAAAATGTCCTATATCCTCACGGTTCGTTTCCCGCAGCTTATCCAACAGAGCGCCGGCGGACATATATACAACCACGTTTGCAATCGACGCCCCCCGTTGACGTGCACCAAAAAACCGCCCACGTAAATCGACTGAAACTAAATCCCCAATCCACGACAACCAACAAAGTGTGCTGACAGTAAATGCGACGTTTTGAATAAAAACAAACAGCAGTAGCCAAAGGATTGCGTGGTGTGGTTTCCAAAGCACGAGAATCATCGGTGCTAACCACAATACCCGTGAGATTATTGCGGTCAGAATCGCAACTTTTTTGCGAATCTTCGCCTTGTTGAAGTGTACACCAAGAATAGTCTGGAACGGCATTACCAGAAACGCCAGCGCGTTGAGTAGCGAGACTTCCCAATTGGAAGCATTCAGGTATTTGGCAAGCCCGATAAGGAGACCACCGCTGGTGAGGACTAAAAACGCTTGTGCGAATGTTCCTTCCCATACCAGACGATAGAAAGCTCCGCGGAGAGTTTGACGGGGAGGCAAAACAAAAAGACCGCTCAATCTTCTGAGCGGTCTCATCGAAGACGTCAACAATGAGTATGGGTCAATATCCGGTGCCATTCGGGATCGACTTATTTTCTTCTGTAGTTTTAAGGGCTTCTTTGGCCGATTCGACCGCGAGTGACGACGCCGTCAGAGCAGAATCTGTCTTATTTTCACGTAACAGCTGTTTTGCCAGTTCAAGTTCGTCTTTGGCTTTTTGAAGGGCAATCGTCGCACTGAGATCCGCCCCTTCATTCTCGGCTTGGGCAATCAGTTTATCCGCTTCATCAATCTGTCGCTGGATGCCTTTATTACCGCAACCGGCGAACATCATTACAAAGGCCAACATGCTAATCAGAAATAGATATCGCTTCATAAAACCTCCGCTTGTGAATCTAAGATGAACAAAAAGATAATGACAGAACAAGTTACATGCAATTTCGCGTTACGACAAAGTTAAGACAAAGTTTGCTATTTACTCTATAGTACGTTCTGACTTGTCTAAAACGCGATTAGTGCTTACCTTGAGCGAACAAAGATAGGTCGTTCACCACTTTTACATGTTTCGAATCGAGGGCGACGAGTTATCTGTTAGAATCGGTTTGCTCTGAGAAATCATATACTCGACGAGTATCCCCCCTGCCTTACCTTCGGGAGAGCATGATGAGTAAACTCCACCGTTACCCGGTCGGAATAATCGGTACTTTTACCGGGTGGACATGTGTCCTCTTCGCAATGGTTTGTGTCGCCCATGCGGAATTGGAAATGCCGCAAGGGCCGGTAAGAAAAACCACCCCGGAAGTTCAGCTCGCCAATCCGAACGTCAAAAACCGTGTTCACCGTGTCGGTAACATCTGGATGAACATGACGAACTTCGGGTTCTTCGGTAATTACTCACGCCAAAACACCAACCAGATGACTGACCCGGAATTCCCCGGAACCTACGCACCACAAGCGATGTACCCCGCGAACTCGGGACAGGAATACCTATATATGGGTGCCATTTGGGTCGGTGCGATGGTGCAGCAGGGCGAACACGAATTTCCCCGCGTTTCGGTTGGTTCGGAAGGGTGGGTACGTACTTCCTCGAATACATCGATTATTGAATTTTGGCCCGGTGAAGGGTCAAGTGGCGGGATAATCGAACGTTCTACCCGACCTAACGATTATAACCGTCTCGGCGATTACATCTCCAATGATTCGGCAGTATCTGAACAAGACTTTATCGCGACATACACTGATACACTGCGCGATCCATTCTGGGTTGGTT
>CAZPUW010000540.1:0-2172 GCA_964589795.1 uncultured bacterium | reverse complement strand
AAAGGGACACCTACCTGACGTTTGGTCGTATGAAGCATATCATGCGTATAAGGAAAAGTAATGAGATAAACCTGTTAGAACTAACGGGGCTGTGTGCTTACATTACGTGTAACTTTTCCATCCACCGGTGAAATGAACAAGAAGTATAAACTTATAATTCTATTACTCTTAGCGGCATTCCTCAGTATGAATGGATGCGCGTATTATAACTATCTGTATAATGCGAACAACAATTTCAAACATGGGATGGATGCGAAGCAGGTGGCAAACTCCGCACCGGGTACCGGAAAAGCCGACTTCGATAAAGTAATCGACGGTTGCGCCACGATGCTGGAATTTTATCCCGATTCACGATGGGCACCGGAAGCGCTTATCCTGATGGCGAAAGCATACTACGAATCGGATCAATACTCGAAATCACTTCGAAAATGCCTCGAACTCGAAAATAATTACCCGACGAGTAAATTCATCCCCGAAGCAAAACTATGTAAAGCCAAGTGCTGGCTTGCGTTGAAGCAGACTAAAGAGGGACGGGACTTATTGCTTGTACTGGAAAGCGAACCGGATATAACCGTTCAGTATAATGCGAGGTTATTGCTCGCTGATGCGTTAATGGCGGATTCGTTATTCCCGCAAGCGCTGGAACAATACAACGGGATGGAGGGAAAAGCACCTAACAAGGAGTTGGAAGCTTCCACCACACAAGAAAAATTGGAATGTCTTCTCAAGCTGAAACGTTATGACGATGCGATTCTTACGATAGATAAATTGTTGAAGTATAAACTCCTGCGTCCGAAGCAACACGAATACCGGATACGACGTGCACAACTTTGGAATAAAACCGGACATGCTGATAAAGCGATTGCTGACTTAACGAAATTGTACAAAGACGGCAGTTTCCGCAATCAACGGGACAGTACCAAAGTAGAATTGGGAGTCGCTTACTTTACGGCGGGAGACACGGCAAAGGCATTATCGTATTGGAATGATATCCTTGAAAACGACAAAATTCATAATGATATCACTTCGGAAGCGGCGTATTACCGGGGCAATTACCGGTTCGCTACTCACCAAGAAGATTCCTTAATCACTCAGGATTGGACACGCTCAAGCCACGACCGTGCGGGAGGAGCGTTTGCTGTATTAGCGGATACCGCAAATGCACATTTTATTTGGAAGAAAGCGATAACGGCGCGGTATGAGTCAGCACGCGCTCAATATGATGTTCTATTAGATTTAATGAATGGTAAGCCAGTACCGGATTCGATTCGGAACCGTTATCTAGCAAATATGCGGCCAGTACCATCTTCTAACGACACGGCAAATGCAACCAGTACCGAAATAGAGCAAAAACCGCCTAACCGGGGTAGACGGCCAAATGCATCTGATACGACGAAAAAAGGATTAAGCCAAGTATCGAAACTTACTGGCGAAGTTTCAAAAAAACCGGAAACCGTCGATACGACCGCACACGTCAGTATTGCACCACCTGAGAAGCAGATTGTTCCAACCGATACGGTAAAGACGAACGAAATTCAAGCCGATACTCTCACGCGTTTTGGACCTCCAGCAATCGGCACACTTACGGTTAAAAAAGATTCTATTCAGAATGTTGTTGGTGATACATTAGCTACGATAAAGGATACAACTAAAATCGTAACGCAGGATACGACGAAACTTTCCACTTCCGATACGACATTAGCATCTAAAATAACACATGCCGATTCGCTGTTGGATACAACCAAAATGGGGCTTGACACCGCACCGATTGTAACAGCCATCGCCGATGCAGAGAAAGACCTTGTACGTATTGTCGATGAGAAGAAAGAAGAAGCATTTTACCGGAAAGATAGCACTGCGGCATTGGGATACTATCCCGAACTTCTTGCGTTGACCAAGAAAAGAGCCCACAGCGCCTATCAATTAGAGTATGCCGTAATGTCGCGTTCGGTTGGTGACAGCATCCGCTCCGACAGTTTATATCGGATTGTAGCGTCGGATTCGATTCACGTACCCATCGCGAATGCAGCACGAAAAGCATTAAACATGGATTTATTGCCGGAACCGGTCGACACATCGAATATGATGTTACGGGGCGCAGAATGGATATTGGATGCGTTTCAAGACACTACAACGGCATTAAAAGTATATGAATCGATTGCGAAAAAAGAT
>CAZPUW010000539.1:0-2178 GCA_964589795.1 uncultured bacterium | reverse complement strand
CCGTAGGGTAGGATTTATCCTGTCCCTTGAATGTTTCTTTTTCTGAGGTTGGACACTCTTGTCCGACACTTGTAGGGGCGGGTTTCAAACCCGCCCGTTCTTTTTATTGGGTACTGCAGACCTCCCGGTCTGCATCTTTTTCTTTCCGTAGGGTAGGATTTATCCTGCCCATTGAATGTTTCTTTTTTTTGGTACCGCAGACCTCCCGGTCTGTCGTTTTCTTCAACCATCCACCATCCACCATCCACCATTATTTCAGTAGCAACAACTTCCTTGTCTCCTGAAGATCTCCCGCCGACAACCGATAGAAATATTCTCCTGACGCGAGATTCTTCCCATCGAATCGAACATGATGTACTCCCGCATTCTGCGGTGTGTTGACAAGAGTTGAAATTCTTCTCCCCAATAAATCGAAGAGCTCCAGTTTTACTGCACAGGATTTGGGAAGTGAGAATTCGATAGTGGTGGAAGAATTGAAAGGATTAGGAAAGTTTTGATTCAGTGCATATTCAAGGGGCATTTCAATTCGTTCTGAAACAATGGAAGAAGTATCAGAGACTAGACTGATTTTGGTGACAAAGCAGTCGTAGGGATATTGACCACCACCATTAAAAGATGTATCGAAAGAACCAGGAGTGGTGGGAAAGTTATTAGAAGAGGTAAAACCTACGACGAATACATTACCGGTCGTATCACGCATTAAACTTTCACCATAGTCGTCTCCAAAACCTCCGACGTAAGTACTATAAAGTAGATGAGTACCTGAGCTATCTAAATGAACTATATAACAATCTCGACCACCATTAATACTTGTGTTAAATGCACCATTCGTGGTGGGGAAGTTAGCACTTGTCGTTCCACCCGTTACAAAAACTCCCCCAATACCATCACCGATCATACACTCCATTCCACCGACATCATCTCCTAAACCGCCGAGGTAGGTACTATAAATGAGTTGGCTTCCAAGACTATTTATATGAGTAATAAAATCATCATAAACCCCTCCACTATATATCGTATCGTAAGTACCTGAAGTAACAGGAAAATCGGTGCTTTTGGTTGCACCCATAACGATTACACCACCCGTACCGTCACTAATTAGTATATTTCCGACATCTAAATTTGAGCCACCAAGAAGAGTACTGAATATTAATTGCGTTCCACTACTATTCAAGTGGGTAACAAAACAGTCTCCGTTCTCTATACCACCAGTATAAACAGTATCATAGGCACCTGATGTTGTTGGAAAATTTGCACTGTTTGTCCAACCGGTAACAATTGCACCCCCATTACCATCGTTAATAATACCCCCGCCCCATTCAACCATCGAACCACCGATGTATGTGCTATAAACTATCTGAGAACCTGTGCTATTTAAGCGAGTAACAAAACAATCATTTTGACCGTTATTCGTTGTGTTATAAGCGTTACTAGTAGTCGGGAAGTTCGTGCTTCCTGTATAACCTGTGATTATAACACCACCACTTCCATCATGATCAATGCCCCTCGTTTGGTCATCACCGGTACCACCGAATAAAACACTGTTAAGAATCTGCGAGCCGCTATTATTCAGATGAGTAACGAAACAATCGGTTTGGCCCCCCAACGGACCAAAACTATGATTATGCGGGTAGCTTGTATCTGTTGTTTCGCCATTTATATAAACACCACCACTTCCATCACTGATAAGGCCTTCAGCATAATCATCCCCCCATCCACCAAGGTAAGTGCTGTAAAGCAATTGCGAACCGTCGCTGTTGAGGCGGGTAGCAAAACAATCGTGACCACCAATTTGGTTAGGGCCGATTGTACCTGCAGTCGTAGGAAAATTAACGCTCCATGTGAAACCCGCGACAACAACTCCACCACTGTCATCACTACATATACTGCACCCCATATCTTCACCCGAACCACCCAAAAACATACTGTAAATCAACGGATCAATCCGTAGGGTATGTTCTTTCTCATAGCCATTCGGAAGGGTGATACCAAATTCATTTTTGTTGACTATTTCGAATTTTGCATCGACTTCACTTCGCGTACCACACGGTGAGATTTGATAGACCTGCGGTAACGCTGTCCGTAATTCACCCAACGATGTTGGCAGTAAAAGTTCTTTTCCCGTGTTTGATTTGTCATTGCGAGGATCGGACGGCGCAACCGTGTGCGCCGGAAGAG
>CAZPUW010000538.1:0-2182 GCA_964589795.1 uncultured bacterium | reverse complement strand
GATAATTTTCAGGAGCATCCGGTTGCAGTGATTGCGCATCGTACGTCGCCGACCAACATGGGTCTTGCGTTGTTGGCGAATTTGTCCGCGTACGATTTTGGCTATATTTCGACCGGAAAACTCATCGAACTTACGGGGAATACACTCCACACCATAAATACTTTGGAACGGCACAAAGGGCATTTCTACAACTGGTACGACACCCAATCTTTAAAGCCGTTACTGCCGCTCTATATTTCGTCGGTGGATAGTGGAAATCTTGCTGGTCATTTGTTGACATTGCGGGCGGGTCTACTTGCCTTACCCGATCAAAAGATCATTAATATTCGATTCTTTGAAGGTTTGAGTGACACTCTCAGCGTGGTCATAGAAAATGCTGCAGCAGCTACTACAAGAAAAGATACCGGTACAAATATCCCTGCTCAGCTTGTAATAATTCAGCGGGATCTAAAGTCCGCAATCCAAAATCTACCTACTACTCTCACAGCTTACAGGTTGTGTTTAGACCAATTGATGAAGTCCGCTACGGAAATGGCTGCCGGTTTGGAAGTTCCCGAAACCGATCTCGACAGTCATTTGAAATGGTGGGAAGGCAGGTTCGCCGCACAATGTCGCGATGCGCGTGATGAACTGATTTTACTCGCACCATGGACAGCGTTTTTAACTTCTCAAAATAGTTACGAATTTACCGCTGAACTCGAAAAAATTCCTACGTTGCGTGAACTTGTAGCGATAGGTGTAAAACTCCCACAAAACATAAAAGATCGGCTCAACTCTTCCGTCACTTCGGAAGAAAGAGCTATGCTCGATGAGCTTCAAAGCCATATCGCAACTGTGAGTCAGTCATGTAAAGCAAGGATAACGGCTATCAATGAACTTACCCGGTTGTGCGATTCGCTCGCTCAGATGGAATATGATTTCCTGTACGACAAAACCCGTCATCTACTGACCATTGGCTATAATGTCGCTGAATGCCGGAGGGATTCCAGTTATTATGATCTGCTTGCTTCGGAAGCGAGGTTTTCGGATTTCGTTGCGATTTCACAGGGAAAAGTACCGCAAGAGAGCTGGTTTGCACTGGGTCGTTTGCTAACTACTGCTGGTGGGGAACCGATTCTCCTTTCATGGAGTGGTTCGATGTTTGAATATCTGATGCCGCTCCTGGTGATGCCAACCTATGAACATACATTGCTCGACCAAACCTGCAAAGCAGCAGTGGCAAGACAGATTGAGTATGGAAAAAAGCGTAACGTACCATGGGGCATTTCGGAAAGCGGTTACAATGGCATCGATGCTCAATTCAACTACCAATACCGTGCCTTTGGTGTTCCCGGTTTAGGGCTCAAACGTGGACTAGCTGATGATCTTGTTATCGCGCCTTATGCCTCGGCGCTGGCATTAATGGTGGCACCTAAAGAGGCATGCCAAAACCTCGAACGGCTCGCTGCTGATGGCTTTGAAAGCCGCTATGGTTTCTATGAAGCGATTGATTATACACCGTCGCGTCTACCGCGTGGACAGTCGAGCGTAGTCGTTCGTTCTTTCATGGCTCACCATCAGGGTATGAGTTTACTCGCAATGAATCATTTGCTTCATGATCGTCCGATGCAAAAGCGATTCGAGTCGGAACCCTTGTTCCAAGCGACAATGCTTTTGCTTCAAGAACGAATTCCCAAGGTAACGGCGTTCTATGCTCACACCACTAAGCTATCCGAACATGATTTGAGTTCCAGTGCTCAGGAAACGCCGATTCGCGTTTTCAACAGCCCCGACACGCCGAACCCGGAAGTTCAATTGCTTTCTAATGGTAAGTACCATGTAATGATCACGAATGCGGGTGGTGGTTATAGCCATTGGAAAGATCTTGCAATTACCCGGTGGCGTGAAGATCGCATATGCGATAACTGGGGTACTTTTTGTTATCTCTGTGATGTATCCAATGGCGAATTCTGGTCGATTGCATATCAACCGACGCACAAGCGATCAAAGAGTTTTGAGGCGATCTTTTCGGAAGGGAGAGCTGAGTTCCGCGGTCGTGATCACGATTTTGATACGTATACCGAGATCGCAGTTTCGCCAGAAGATGACATCGAAGTACGTCGTACCCGCATTACCAATCGTGCCCGAACGCGCCGAACAATCGAAGTAACGAGTTACGCGGAAGTGGTTTTGGCACCGTCTG
>CAZPUW010000537.1:0-2196 GCA_964589795.1 uncultured bacterium | reverse complement strand
ATTTGCCCAAAAAAGCGCTTATTCGTATCTTTACGGTCGCCGGTGATTTGGTCGTTATGATACCTCATAACATCGAGGGTTCTAATCACATCGGTGCTACTTACGACTTTGCGGAATATTGGAATTTACAAAACCGTAATGAGCAGATGGTAAGTTCCGGCTTGTACTTATTCTCGGTCGAAGACAAAACCAATGGAAACAGCGGTAGTGTTTCGACTGGTAAATTTGTAATCATCCGATAAAAGGAAAATTCATAATGAAGTTTTATGCCGTACTACTCAGCGTTACGTTCATCAGCGCAATGGCTTTCAATTGCTTTGCTGACGAAACAAAAACGATGGATTGCTGTAAAAAAGATGCAAATTCTAAAACCATGGCCACATGTGAAAATTGTTATGGTGATATGAAATGTGATGTAAAAACGGTTAAGTTGGCCGACCTGAAAGTCAGTCCTGACACAGTTGCCGTTGAGGGTACTGTTACCACGGTTTGTCAAGCCGCCGGTTGTTGGGTAATGATAAAAGATGGTGATAAAACCCTTTTCGTTAAAGCGAAGGGGGAATCGTTCTATATGCCGAAGAATGCCGCAGGCGCTAAAGCGCGGGCGTACGGTGTCATTAAGGAAGTCGAACTAACCGAAGAATCGCAGAAACACTTTGCAAGCGAAGGGATGAATTTAGGTGAGATAAAGGGCTCCCGGAAAATTATGATGATGGTTGCGAGTGGAGTTCAACATACACCGATGGAAGGTCAAAAGCTCGACGACGTTAAGAAGTATAAATGCGAAGACGGTGATTCAAAATCCGAAATGAAGGAAATGAAAAAGGAAGAGAAGAAGGACAATAAGGACGGAACCGCGAAGTAACTTTTGAGTCCATTACAAATGTTAAAAGCGGGACTTCATGTCCCGCTTTCTGTTTACTAAATTCACAAACCTTACACAGCCAATGGCATATTTGTCGTTATTCATTCTCGCTATTGCCCTCGCCGCCGATGCGTTCTCCGTGGCGGCTTCCATTGGTTTGTCCCATAACCACCCGCGGCAACTATTCCGCCTTTCCTTCCACTTTGGCTTGTTCCAAAGTCTCTTTGCACTGGCCGGTGTCTTGATTGGTACGACTCTTCTCCACTTCGTAGAAGGAATCGACCATTGGGTTGCATTTACCTTACTCACTTTATTAGGTGGATTTATGATTTATAAATCGCTCAAAATGGAAGAAGGACAGCAACTTTCGTTTGATTTTACCCGCGGTATTCACCTTATCGGTTTATCTACTGCGGTAAGCATCGACGCATTTGCCGCCGGAGTAGGACTACCAGCGATGCAGGTATCGGTATTCATTTCGGTGCCGGTAATTGGTATTGTCTCTACATTAGCCACATTCATCGCGATGGAACTTGCCGACCACATTAAGAAACGGTGGGGTAAGCAAATAGAAATTGTAGCCGGTTCCGTTTTAATTCTATTGGGTTGTAGTATCCTCTTTCACCATCTCGTTTACCAATAAAACTCAAATAGGCGCGTTCCCGCGCCTATTCAAATAAACTCTCAATGCTACCGGTCAAACTTTACTTTGAATCGTCATCATCTTTTGGGTGATCTTTCGGCGGCATTTTACCGTCGTGGTGCATACCCATACCCATACCACCACCCATGCCGCGATCCATTCCGGTATGACCCATCCAGGGGCCCATACCCATACCCATACCCATTCCGCCGCGGCGCATCATCATTCTCCGACGCATCATCATCCGTTTGTGCGGGTGTCCAAGTGCGAACATTGCATGGCGACGGGCTTTCATCAATGCCCCCTTCGCTTCATCTTCTTTTCCTGACGCAAGTAAACTCTTTGCATTTTCCAATTCGGTCTTTGCCGATTTTAGTTCTTCGTCGCGTAGTTCTTGGTTCGCTTTCATCATTCGTTCTGCGGTTGCTAAACGTTTCTCGCCGTTTTCAATTCGTGTTTTTAAATCCACTGGTGGTTTTGCTGATCCATCTTTCGAATCCGCTGCCATCGACAGCACTCCCCAACCCAATCCGATAGCTATCGCGATGAGTGCTAATGCCTTTCTCATTGTCTTACCCTCCTGAGAGATACCCTCCGGGAATATCCTCGATACATTCACTATGGTATCAATTCGATATGATTTATCTCAATTGCCGTATCGAACAGTTCGATATCGGTTTCATTTTTG
>CAZPUW010000536.1:0-2198 GCA_964589795.1 uncultured bacterium | reverse complement strand
GCTCCCGATTATTGGCAACGGTGATTTGACTGATGCACAGATTATCCGGCAACGGTGGGAAGAGACGCAAGTGGATGGCTTGATGATTGGACGCGGTGCGATTACGTCGCCGTGGATTTTCCGCGATGCGCTCGCCGTGCTCGAAGGGCGTCCAGTGCCGCCGCCGCCAAGTTTGCGGTTCCGCGTCGGGCAGTACCTTGGGATGATAGAAGAGATGGTGCCGGTGAAAGGGGAATACAAAGCGATTATCGAGATGCGGAAGTATCTCCCCGGCTTCCTGTGCGGTGCCTACAATGCGGCACACGTGCGGCGTGAAGTGGTCGTGATGAATACGGTGAATGAAGTCACGAGCCGGTTGTGGCAGTATGTGGAAGAGCGGGAGCGCGATCAGGACGCGGCGTATCTATCCGAAATGGCACTATAGGATTACTTTCCGAATACAACCAAACGATGCACCTTCTACCCCTTACCTTCATCGTTTTCGCTTTTGCCGTGTCCGGTGCCGTTCTGCAACGCCGGTTACCGGGGACATTGCGGGCATCCGAGCGGTTGGTTGCGACCATCGCCGTCGTTTATTTCCAGTTTCAGCTTTCCCTTGCGATACCCGGTCTGTTGGGGGTTCTCCAGCCGATTTGGGTTGCGTTCACGTCGTTATTCCTTGCGGCAATCGTCCTGATTGTCTCCTCACGTTACACCCCGGAACCGATGCTACGACTGCCGAGCAGCGAGAATACCGACGAGATTGGATTGCGTCACGTTGCCCTCATTTTGCTGGCGATTACGGGGCTTGTTGCGATTTTTATGTGGTTGCCGATGCTCACGCATCCCATCAGTTACAACGACCGCGCCATCTACCTGAACCGCGTCGCACAATGGCTACAGGAGCGGTTCCTCACGCTTTCACCGGGGGATGATCCGCGCGCGATTGCGACACCGATAGTCGCCACTTTTCCTGCACTTTTTCATGTTTTATTCTTTCAGACTGCTGCGGCAATCAATCTCTGGAATTGGTTCGGGTGGCTATTGTGCGGGCTGGCGATGTATGTTGCCGCGCAACGCTGGCTGGAGTCGCGGTTCGCGGGAATCGTTGCCGCGACAATGACGATGCTGGCTCCGGCGATGCTCGCGCAGATGAATGGTATCGCGCCGTTCGGGTGGGAGCTTGCGTTTGCGGTGACGGGGCTGCATTTCCTCGCACACGGCAGAGCGCGTCCGCAACATGCGAAATTTGCGCACCTTGCCGCGACGGTTGCGCTTGCGTTGTCGGCGTCGTTACAGCAGGATTTGCCTGTCTCGATACTTCTATTTGCGATTTTGCTCATTGTGTTCAAACCGGCGATACAACGGCGATTCGTGGCGCGAAATGTTGCGGTATTTCTCGTTATCGCGGGATGGAATCACCTGTACACATGGATACAGTTCGGCTATCCGACTGCGCCAATGTTGGGCGACGTGTTCAATACACCGACCGGTGCGACGAATCCGTTCTTTCGCGATTTAGTTTCGTCGATACATTCGTTTGTGTCGTGGGAACGCATTGTGGCGCGGGTTTCCGCGGCAGTACTACCGGTTCCGTTGACGGAAAATGACGTTTTACTTAATGTCGGTTTTGCGGCGCTACTGCTGGGATGTGCGGGTTTGATTCTCGCGGCGTTACGCAATATCAAGACAATGGTTCGCGATCCGTTGTGGGTCGGGTTAGTGTTGCTGACGCTGGTCTCCATCAAAGTAGCACCGTCGTTGTTGTGGCGGGAAACGCCGATGCTGCCGGTGATTGCGCTGTGTGGTGTCGGGGCGGGATATGCATTCAAGATTATCGCCGACCGGAAGATTCTCAGCATCGGATTAGCAATAATTCCGGTAATTGCGACGATTGTTGCTTCAATTATTCTGATTCCTTCGTTACAACCGGGATTTCGGGACAATCTGACACAATCCTCTCCACGCCATTTTTTAGAGTCGATTTCACTGCCGGACAGGGTCGCAACCTACCGCACAGAATGGATGGATATCTGGACACTGCGACAACCGCTGTCGCAACGACACGCCATTGTCGAGATTAATCCGCAACTCGAACCCGATTGGGCATTTTTCAAGGCATCGCTTGCCGGATGCGATTGGTTGATTATGACCGATAGTCCATTGCACCGACACCAGTTGCGATTTCCTCTTGACGTACCTGAGGGGTGGGAACTCAT
>CAZPUW010000535.1:0-2209 GCA_964589795.1 uncultured bacterium | reverse complement strand
CTTACATCGCGAATTATGATTCAGGTTTATGTATTATGAACATTTCTGATTCTTCCAATTTATTTCAGGTCAGTAGGTATCACTCGCTATCTCGCGTGAATGCGGTTGCTGTTTCTGGAAATTTTGCGTACCTCGCCGCTGCCGAATCTGGTTTAGTTATTCTCGATATTTCAGACCCGGGTAACCCGCAAGAGATTGGGGTATATCGGGAAGGTGGTTGTTGGTTATGTGATGTACAAGTTTCCGGAAGTTATGTATATTTCTTGGATATGAATAATTCCAAGTTTGTAATTATCGATGTGTCCGATCCGAGCAACCCTCAATACGTTGGTGAAGTACTGGCAATGCGGCATGATCAACCTATGCACCTTGCAATATCGGGGAATTACGCTTTCATGTCGTGCACCAATATTGGTTTACAAGTTATTAACTTCGTCGACCGATCTCATCCACAAATAGTCGGGTATTATCGGGCATCTGGTTTAACAATGGGTGTTTCTGTTGCAGGTAACTATGCGTGTCTTACTGATTTTTATAACTTCGGAATCTACGATTGCTCCGAAGCCCTTGGTGTCGTAGATCGCATCAGTGACGCCATTCCAAAAGCTTTCTCACTTAAGCAAAATTTCCCAAACCCATTCAATACCACCACTACCATCGAGTACACTATCCCAAAATCGGGCAAAGTAGAATTGAAATTAATTGATGTTACCGGTAGGGAGGTGGGGACATTAGTTAACTTTAATCAAAATCCCGGCACGTACCATTTTCAACTCAATGCAGGTAATCTACCATCCGGAATTTACTTCTATCGCTTGATTGGGCAGGGTTTTTCTGCCACCCGAAAACTTACTCTGTTGAAATAATTTCCGTTCTCTAAAGAGAAAAATGGGTCACGATAACGCGACCCATTTATTTTAATTCACTTTTTTCTTTACCTATTCCCTAACCCCTAACAGCCAATCACCTTGTAGTAATAATCTTCATACTGGGTGACTATCTTTTCTCTACCGAATCGTGCTAATGCATCTATTCTTGCTCGTTTACCCATTTCATGCCGCAATTTAGGTTGTTCGATAAGTTTTATCGCCGCTTTCGCCATCCCATCAGTATCTCCTAATTCGAGTAGAAAACCCGTCTCGCCGTCATTGACGACTTCCGGTAGCCCACCAACCCGGTACGCCAATACCGGCACTTCACAGCTCATCGCTTCCAGTGCCGACAAACCGAACGATTCCGTTTCCGATGGTAATAGGAATATATCCGCTAACGCTAACAAATCTGAGATAGCCAACTGCTTGCCGACAAAAATCGCATCATCGAAATATCCTGATTCGTGCAACAAGTGTTCGGCATTCGAACGCTCCGGCCCATCGCCTATCAACAATAACTTTGCAGGACTATGTTCCCGTACTTTTCGGAAAACTTCTATAACATCACCGATTCGTTTCACTGCACGAAAATTCGACAAGTGCACTAGTAGCGGTACGTTCCTCGAAAAGCTATGAACTTCCTTTGCTGTCTCGCCAAGGGGATGAAAAGTCTCGCCATCGACAAAATTATAAATCACTTCGATGTCTCGTTCGACATGAAAAGTGCGAACCGTTTCTTCTGCGAGAAAATTGGATACTGCGGTCACTCCAGGTGATCTGTCTACCGACAACTTTACAACCGGAAGAAAACTACGTTCGTTTCCGACAAGTGTAATATCGGTACCGTGTAAGGTAGTGATATAAGGGAGTTTGTTATTGAGTATTTCCGCAGCTATCATTGCGCTGATACTGTGTGGAATTGCATAATGGACATGAAGCAAATCCAATCCGACCGACTCCGATATCTCTACCATCTTACTCGCAAGTGCAAGCGAATAAGGGTAGAATTCGAACAGCGGATATTCCGACATTTCAACTTCGTGGTAGAAAATATTCGGCAGGAAAAGTGCTAAGCGGTGAGGAAACCGGTAAGTTATGAAATGAATCTCGTGCCCTCTTCTCGCAAGCTCCATCCCTAATTCGGTGGCAAGTACCCCGCTTCCACCGTAAGTTGGATAGCATGATATCCCGATTTTTAGCCGCTTACGTTGATTCGGTATCGATTGTGCAGATTTGGTTTTCATTGTCCACTCAAAAAATTGAATTTCGTTTAATCAAATATGATACGTGTAATTGATTTAGTAAGACAAAAAAGACGGACTGTTATGTCCGTCTTT
>CAZPUW010000534.1:0-2216 GCA_964589795.1 uncultured bacterium | reverse complement strand
TGAGTGCACCAAAGTTTTCGGAAACGAAAAAAGTTGTGCTGGTGAAGTAGGGAACGGGGAACCGGAAAAGATTGGGAAAAAAAAGTACAGGCGGGACGCCTATACCACCCAAGCTTAATTAAATGTGTACTCACTTGGCAATGAGCGCTTTAAAACGTGCACTACTGGACAGGATAAATCCTATCCTACTTTAATAAAAGTGCCCACATGGCTGTGGGCACTACCACGCTACTTTATTTATTGATGTGCCCACATTCCGATTGGCGTCCCTTCCGGTGCGATAAGATTAACAATCGTTAAATTCATGTCGACGGTTTCGGGACCATACACAATCTGTCCGCCACAATCTTTCACCTTCTTTACCATTGCGTCCACGTCGGTAATGTTTACATACGCCATGGTGCGGGTTCCACTCGCCGGTTTGTCGGTGACGTGAATTCCACCGACCGATTCGTCTGCCGGGTTCTGCCAATGGGTGTAGCCGTCATCTTTCGGTGGATAAATTTTCCAGCCGAAAGCGTTATGGAGAAAGTCGCCTAATTGTTTCGGCTCATTCGTCCAGAACTCGATATAATCGATCTTGTTCATAGTACCTCGTGTGTTGTGCAAGCTTTATGCATGCACATTTGTTAGTAAAAGTAAGTGCACACTTGGCGGTGTGCACTACCCTTCTTATTGATTTACTTGGATGCATTCATCGCATGAACCGCCATTGGACACCCACCCGGATCGGTAAACATACCGATAAAACCGTGCGGGCCAATCGCCATCTCTTCTTGAGTGACTTTCGCTCCCAATTCTTTTGCTTTTGCCAACGCTTCGGTGATGTTGTCCACCGAAACATAAACGAGTGTTGAAATCCCCGCGGACTCTCCCGGGTAGGTACAGATTCCGCCCCCTTCGTTTTCACCGCTTTTCCAAGTGATATATTCCATACCACCCTCGCTGTCGGCGCTCATATCCGCGGTTTCCCAGCCAAAAAGTTTTGTAAGGAATTCGGCGGTCTTCTTCGGATTTTTCGTGTTGAATTCCGTGTGTACGATTTTATGCATTGTAATCCCCCAATAATAAAATTTTCAGAACATAAATTGCTTGCATGATACGATACGTAAAACGTGGTCGTTTCGTAAGCTATGCAGCCACGCACTAACTGATTGTGCGAAGCTAATTCAACTCATCTGCGCAAACAAGAATTTCCTCACGGAGGACACATTATGTCACTCAATCCAACCCTGAATTACCTCCTTGCGAAAAAAACAAATTCAATGTTGTTATTCGGTCGACAACTGACCAATACGACGGTGTCACTATACGGTCCCGGACAAATCGATACCATCGGCGTACCGATTCCATGTACAGCTAAACTACGCAGACTCTTTATTTACGATGGCGTCGGCGTGCAATCAATCGGCGTGGATGTGCCGGTTTACGCGGGTGAACTTATCTCCGTTGAGGCGGCTTTCAATGCGACGGTATTCACGATTACCGTAAAGAAAAACCAAGTTGCAACGGCACTATCGGTAACCGGTATCGGTGGTTATCACTCCGTTTTCGCCGTGATTCTAATCGAATTGTTGGATCCCGAAATCGGGTAAATGACGACCAACGGGAGAAAGAAAAGTGATAAAATTTTACCGTGCTGAACCAAATAGGAGATAGTAAAATGGGATTCACGACAATTGATACTGTTCGGCTATTACTCATCGGCCCGAGTGGGAGTGCACGCCGGGTGCTGAATGAACGAATTAGCTTCGACGATAATAACCACATCGTACTTGCGTTCCTTCCGGTTGAAGAAAACTCGGTAATTTTGAAAGGTTCTCACCGGAATGAATTATCGACGGCCAGCCAGGAATTGAACGGCACTGATTGGTCGCCGTTGCCATTTCAGAATGTCATTCCCGACACGGTCGCAATTGCAAGTGATAAAATGCTCTCTTCCTTCTTTGTCGAGGGGAAGGATTTTCAAGTTGATTATGAGCAGGGTCAAATCCGCAGGATTGCCGGTGGAAATATCGTCGATCATAACACCGTTTTGGTATTTTGCCAAACGTTCGACCAATTCTCTGGGATTGACGATTATCAAGTGGATTGTGGACTTGGTGTCATTACGCGGTTAACGAGCGGAACGATAATGCGTAATGAAATCGTGTGGGTAGATTATACGATAGCCGAGGGAGGTGCAACCGATACACTTATTCAAACGGCAATCGACG
>CAZPUW010000533.1:0-2218 GCA_964589795.1 uncultured bacterium | reverse complement strand
TAACGAATTGTATCCTGTTGCATTTGATCGATTGATGAAATGCCGTGCATTGTAACAATATCACGCTGTGTGTGGATAGCATCAATCGCGAAAACACCGGTGGTAAATGATAACAAACTCGTCAAAACCGCGAGGAATAGCAGCCGTGCCGAGTTCTTCATTGGGTTAGCCTTTCGATGAATGGCTCGTAACAGCACAGAACAAGTTATTTTAGCATTTAGGGAGTGCTCGTAGTAAGATCAGTATTGCTAAAAAATTTCGGCAGTGCGGTTGCGAAGAATTTGGATACCACGAAAAACTAACCTCTAAATGTCGGCGAGTCAAGTGTATATAACTTACAAAAATAAATTTATTAAGGAATTATTCGCCTGACAGCGAAGGCAACGAGTCGATTCGTCGAGGAAAAAAGAAGAATCTTGTGTAATGATGCGTTAGTAATAACTTCAGAGCTTGTCAGCTAATCTTTAATGCAATGCATTAAATCTGATTGTGACTGTTGTTCCTAATCCGTATGTGCTTTTCACGTCTAACTTTGCCTGATGTGCCGTCGCAACCATATCGACAATCGTCATTCCAAGGCCGGTTCCGTTACTGGGATCTTTGGTGGTGAAATACGGTTCGAAGATATGCGGCAATTTGTCTTCGAGGATGCCGATTCCTTCATCTACAATACTGACTATAACACTCTTATTTTCTATTTTAACTTTTAGAGTTAGATCGCCTTTTCCTTTCGCTTCGAGGGCTTGTGCTGAATTGATCAACAGATTGTAGAACATTCCTTCCAATTGAGAACTATCGCCGAGTATATAAACCGGTGAATCAGGTAATTCTTGTTCAAAAGAAAATTGATGATTTTTACTGCTTTTTTCAAAGATGTGCACGCGTGTATTCGATTTCTTGATGAGTTTAATTGCCGATTCGATTACCGGAATAAGGTCAATTCGCTCCATAATCGGTTGTTTCGGGCGGCTTAGGTTACGCAAATCCTGTACGATTTCGGACGTGCGAAACATCTGTTTGATTGCAATTTCAAGCAATTCATCTTGCGGACGTCCCTGCTCCTTGTCCTTCAATTGAATCATACTCAAAGAGGTAACGGCGGGAGAAAGTGCATTATTAATTTCATGTGCGATAGCACCGGCAACTTGTGAAAGAATGGAAAATTTATTCAATTTCATCAGTTCCATTTCTAACATACGTTGACGGGTATGATCGGAAACCAATAACCCGAACAATTTACGGTCGTCGGTCTTGGAGACTGTGAATGGTATGTGATGAATCCATTTTCCTTTTACTTCTTCCAAGCCGTCTGAAGGCAACTCGACGCGGCTATCGTTGCTTGCTAACAATAACAGTTTTTGTCCGGTATAAGATTGAAAAAATGGTGCTTCGGTCGCGGTACGCGGTAGTGGAATATTCGCATCGCCGAATAACAATTGTTTCGCGACGGCATTTGCAAAATGAACTAACCGGTCAGCACCGAAAACAACAACACCTAATGGCAAGGAACGTAATAGGTTGTCGAGGTAGTCTGTCGTTTCTTGAAGTGATAGTGAAGTTGCTTCAAGCGAAGAGTAGAGTCGGGAGTTTTCGATAGCGATTGCCGCGATACGTGCTAATGCGCTGAATAAATCCTGTTCACGGGTAGTAAACGATTTGGCGTAATTGCTTGTATCGACGTAAGCAACACCGATTACTTTATCTTGAATAAGAAGTGGCGCACCCAGTACCGAACAAATTCCCATTTTAATAATACTTTGTTGGCGGGATAGCGTATCGTCCGATACTTTTTCGACCAACAGCGGTTGTTTCAATTCAAATAGACGACGAATGACGGTATCACTCGTTCCATCGATTTCATTTTCGATGGTTCGGCGGTCGACGCCGCGCGAAACAAGTAATTCCTTCTCCTGTTTATCATTCAGGAGAATAATAAAACCGCGTTCTGCACCGGTTAATTGGATTGCGTGATCTAAAACCTTATCAAGCAATTCGTTCCGACGGATGTTCGATGTCAACTCGGACATTAAGTCGGTAAAGTGATGCCAATCCGACCAAGTGAGGTTCGAAACGGTAGGCGTTTGTTTCGGGTCAGTTGCACTGACCGCTTTATCCAAGTCGGAAAAGAAATCTTCGTATGGCATATTGAGCCACCTTCTTGCCGTTGTTAGTTATAAAGAAACAACTCGTTACTTGTTCGTAGACAATACATCAGTTC
>CAZPUW010000532.1:0-2222 GCA_964589795.1 uncultured bacterium | reverse complement strand
GGTGAATTTGTTGACACCCTTATCAAAACCGGTAAGCTGATGCTGCCCAACGATGCTCGCTGCTAACGACCCGAAATAGGTTTTGTCGCCGGTATGGATGACCACCGCTGTAGCCGCTCCACTCTCCACATTGGAACCAAGGAAGCAAATGTTGGGTAGCTCGAGCGGATTATTCATATCCGAGGAGGCCGTATCGGCTTTTCTCTCGACGGGAAGCGCTTCGCCGGTCAGGGCGGACTGGTTCAGAAACAGATCTTTCGCAGAAAGCACTCTCACGTCGGCAGGCACCATGTCGCCCGCAGACAGTTGGATAATGTCACCGGGAACCAACATTTTGAGCGCTATTTCTTGGGATTTTCCATCTCTTATTAACGTCGCTTTATTACTTACCATCGCTTTGAGTTTTTCGGCGGAAGCATCGGCGCGCATTTCCTGAACAAAGCGCAATACCACACCCAAAACAACCATCACAAAAATGACTATCATTGCACGCAAATCGCCTGTAAGGTAGGACACCACACCCAATGCGAAAAGTAGGATAACCAACGGATTCTTGACATTTGCCAAGAGACGCATGATGGACGATTGGTGTTTTTCGCGGGCAATCTCGTTCGGTCCGTACTGTTTCAATCGAGTAGCGGCTTCCTCCGCGCTCAAGCCATCTGTTCGTGAATCCAAATCTTTGAGGACAGCACTCGTGTCCTTGCGTGCACTCTGAAGCAATTGATCGGAAATCTGCAGTTCGGATTGCGACGCGGGATTTACTGGTGGCGTTAGCGGTTGCGGTACAATTTCTGGAGTTTCCATTCTGCCTTTATTACATGCCTATCATATTAAAATTTGCGTTCTCTCTTTCGAGTGCCGATTATGTCAATTTTGTGTAAAATCGTTTTTCATTTGCTTTGTTAGTTCCGGTTCCGATTTAGTCAAGCTGGTTTATTTGGGCCATCGACTTGCCTGCACTCCGCAGCGATTCAGGGCAGTCCATCCGATCCGTGTGAATTTCGATGAATACGAGTTCATCCGTTGTAGCAGCTTTAGCGAGTGCATCTTCAAGCTCTCCTTCCGTGTGGACATCGACACCCAAACCACCACCGAATATATCCACGAGCTTATGATACTGCCAAGGTTGAATGTCGTTGTAGGAATGATCCGTAATCACACGTTCGATAGTGTATCCGTCGTTATTGATGAGAAAAATGATGGGCTTGAGGTGGTTTCTTATCATTGTCGAGAGATCCTGACAAGTCACTTGAAACGAGCCATCACCCACAAACAATACGATTTGCCGGTCTTGTGCCGCCATACCTGCGCCAAGAGTTGCCCCGACGGTATAGCCAATCGAACCGTAAAAAGTTTGGCCGATGAAAGTCGTCCCTTCCGGCATAAGCATTTCCGCGGCACTGAAAAGGGATACCCCCGTTTCGGCAACGACGATGGAATCCTTTTCGATAAAATGGCTCATACGGTCAAAAAATCGTTTTACGGTAAGCGGTTTCGTCGCATCCGCGTGGTACGGTTCCGTATGCCGATGTATGCAGCTATCGATGGCAGGTTGAATATCAAACTCTGTGAAATTTCGTTGTGATATTTTGTTTGTTAACTCAACGATAAATTCGTGTAGGTACACGTTCTCGTAAAGATGGTGCTTGATTTTTACGGAACGGGTATTGGCACTGATTGTCTTTGAGTCGTCAAGGTTCGCGGTGAAACCTCCGGTGTTAAAATCGGTCATCAAGTCGCCCAGTTGTAAAATACAGTCGGCGGACTCAACTCGATTCAACACATATTCGCGACTGCGATCTCCTTCAAAGAGACCAATGAATTGGGGATTGTGCTCGGAAATGACTGTCTTTCCCAACATCATGGTGACATACGGAAAGCCCGTTTTATTCAGTAAACCGGCGAATTCGTTTTGTAGCTTGAACCGTATCAGCTCCACGCCGCCTATTACAATCGGTTTCTCCGCAGTATCCAGCATTTCAACGGTTTCCTTGATCGCTTCGGCAAGGGCATCCTGATCACTATTCGCTGTTGTTGGAAATTGGAATGCACTTGGGCGATTACATTTCATTGTCACAACATCCGCAGGTAGACTGATATAGACCGGCTTTTGGTGCAATAGGCATGATGACAACACCCGGTCGATTTCGACAGGAGCAGTATCGGCGGAAGAGAGCTGAGTAGACGCGACCGTAATTTTCTCATACATCTTTAATGGA
>CAZPUW010000531.1:0-2228 GCA_964589795.1 uncultured bacterium | reverse complement strand
CAAACAGATATTCCCACGCTCGAGGGCATCGCGGCATGCCGCTATCAGCGTATCGGAGTTCATGTTATGGCGCTTCGTCGCAAACGACAGCAACATCGGCATTGAAAATCCGGTAATGACGTGATCACCCGGTTGCTTAATTTTATTAACGGCACGCTCCGCGCTACTCCCCGGTGCATCGACAAACCAGAAAATAACCGTCGTCGCCGGAATGTCACTCGGCCGTTCCAATCCTGTTTTGGTGGGATTTACTTCGACGGCGCGCAACCCACTCTCACCGCCGACTGTACTCTCGACTTCATCCACCAACGCATGCCCCCACTCGTTGTGCGTTACAATGATACCTACCGGAAACTCACTCAAAATCACCCTCCAGGAACTTCCTAATGGTTCGTTTCTTTTCGATTTCTTCCTGCTGGCGTTTGGCAAATTCCTCAGCGGTATTGATCCCCTGCACCCGCAACAAATAGTTCAATGCGACAAGTTCCGCGAGCACAGTAAGGTACTTGCCCGGTAGTACGGGAAGCTGGACAAGGGGTAAATTCACACCGAGAAATCCCCGTTCGATGAGTTCCGTACCGAGGCGATTGACATCATTCTCCGGCATATCATGCACCAATTCGAGGACTATCTCAACGCGCTTGTGCAACCTAACTGCGCGCACACCAAACAACTTTTGTACGTCGAGAAAACCGAGGCCGCGAACTTCTATCAAGTGTTTAAGCAGTTCCGGCGCTTGCCCCATCAACACACCACCCATCCGCAATGAGATTTCGACGATATCATCCGCCACCAAACGATGGCCGCGTTCGATTAAGTCCATTGCGAGTTCGGATTTACCGGCGCGGGCTTTTCCCACGATGAGGACACCGACACCATACACATCGACCAGAACACCATGTTCCTGTATGGTTGGTGCAAACCGTTCATCGAGAGCTGTACCGAGCAAACTGCTGAGCGCCGTAGTGGACAGTGGAGTAGTGACAACGGGAACATCGTTTAATTCGGCGGCTTGAAGAATTTCCTTCAATGGTTGATTCTTGTCGGTAAGAATCACCAACGGCAATGGTTTGTGGAACACTTCACTGATGCGGTCGGCACGTTCTTCCATCGCAAGCGACCCAAGAAAATGGTTCTCGGTATTGCCGAGGATTTGAATGCGGTCGTATCGGAAATCGCCGAAATATCCGGCAAGAGCAAGCGATGGGCGGTTAAGGTCACGCTCGAATATCCGGCGCGTGAGCCCGCCTTGACCGGCAACAAGTTTCAACTCGAGCCGGTCGGAGAGCTCGGTCATTAATTCCTGAACGGTAAACGATTTCTGTGACGCGGTAGTTGGCGGCGACATCCGGCTCCTATAACTTTTTCAACTTCTCTTTGTGTCGTTGTAATTGAATGCTGGCTTTCTTCACGATAGTTGGAATCAAAACGTCAAACTGATCGGTGCTTTCTCCTTCGCTGTTCATGGTATAATTGGGTACCCGTACCGTAACATCTACGTGGCGTACGCCATGGTCGGTGGTCAAAACGACATTGACTTCGTTAATGTGGTCGAAATGTTTCTCCAGTGATGAAATCTCTTTCTGGACAATTTCTTCAATACGTTCGGATAAGGTAAAGCGACGAGCAGTGACCTGCAGATTCATGATTCCTCCTGCGGTTCGGTTCCGCCGCGCGGGTGCTTTTTGCGCACCATTTCCTGCAACGGAGCCGGATCAAGGTGAGTGTAAATTTGGGTCGTCGCGAGGCGCGCATGACCCAATAATTCTTGTACCGCGCGAAGTTCGGCGCCACCGGCTAACAGATGACTGGCGTAACTATGGCGTAACTGATGCGGGGTTACACCCGTACCATCACGTAATACGCTCAATAGTTGCGATATCACCCGTTGTATTGTTCGAACCGTTAAACTTTTTCCATGAATGCCAATCAGTATCGGTTCGTCACTAATTCCTAAAAGAGCCGGCGAGCCCCCCCGCTCTAAAAGATAAGCATTTAGTGTTTCCCATGCACGGTTCGTAAGTGGAACCGAGCGTACTTTGGCCCCCTTTCCTTTCACTTCAAGCCGCCGCTCCGCGGGACGGATGTCCTTGTAACGGAGTGCGGCAAATTCCGACACACGTAAGCCCGTGCCGTAGAGGCCTTCCAATATCCAACGTTCCCGCATTTCCAGATTGACAAGTATCTCATCCAATTTCCGGTTCAATGGAATTTCGGGTAACGCTTTG
>CAZPUW010000530.1:0-2231 GCA_964589795.1 uncultured bacterium | reverse complement strand
AATTGCAAGATTAGAATCGAGTACCGTCCATGTTGTCGCACCTTGAAGTTCGATTTGGTAATCGTGTTGCGATGCCGAATAATATGTCGTCACTGCGGCAGGGATTCTGACATAGCAACCGCGCTTCATCCCCGGTATTGATAATGGGTCGCCAAATTCAAAATCGTACACACCCTGTTTCGAAACGGTATCGATGAAGTAGGCATCAGTGAGCGGATTACCGGCGGCGGAGAGCCGCTTTTGTGTATAGATAACCATTCCTTCGAGATTCACTGTCTTATTTACGAATGAATCGATATGGTCATAGAAATATTGTATCGGCAGGAAATTGATTGTGATACTTCGTTGCGTACTTGCGCCAATCGCTCCCTGATCATCCATCGCTTTGACTCGGAACGTAATTGCCGATCCATAGCTCCACGGCCCTGCGCTAACCGAGAATGAATCCGGTGAACCCGGAACCGGTTGCATTACCAATGAGTCCATGTGCGTCGAGCCAACCGTATAATCCAGCCAAACTTCGGAAACGTGCGTTTCAATGTCGTGCGCCCGAACGCCAAACATCACGTGGTCTGCCGGTGACGGATTTGCCGGAGTAAATCCTACATTGGTAATAACTGGTGCATTGTTACCGTATGATTGGAAATCGCCGTCATTACGTGGTTGCAGCAAATATGCCGTTGTCGTGTTTCCGATAATATTCGGCATGAAGTTACCTGCAACGGCGCGCAGGGAATCTCCGACAAACAACGGATATGTCCACCGTCCTAACCCGGAAATGTCTATCGAGTCACTGCCGCTGCGGATTGTCGCACCATCGGTCAACATCGTGGATACCGATACATTCGGTACGCTGACGAGCATTCCCGTCCATGGTACCGCCGTGGCGGAACTGGCTAACTGCGAGATAGCGACCGTTGCCGAAACCGGAGTCCAAATACTGTGGGCGATAACGGTTACGGAGTCGGCGAATCCGCAATTAATCAGGTTTTCACCACCTGAATTTTGGACGGTACCGTAAACTACGACCGAGTCTCCAATCGCTACAGTGCGGGAGGAAGTGCCGTTTTTTACAAAGATTCCGTGATAGCTTGTCGTATCGCGGTCTTGGATAAAAAAGCTGTTCGTTCCACCCAAACCAATGTTGACAGCATTTCCGGTAACGATTGCACCGACATGCACGTGCTGACCGAGGTGTGCGGACGGCCCGCCGGGGTTCGACGGATTATACTGAATGCTATCGACGGTATAAGTTTGAGCAAAGGCGAGGGTAGCACAGAGCAAAGCGAGTAGGATGAACAAACCGCGACGGAAAGGGCGTGCGGCGAGCGAAACATTCGTCATCAACAATCCTGGTATGATGTTTGTCCAGATCCGAATGAACGGGGCGTTCCTTGGATCGGTTTTGTCCAGCAGCGTAATGTACCCGGTTTCGAATAATCCACTGTGGGGTTTGACAATATAGTGCAACTCGAGGGTAAAGGTCAAAATTGCAGATAATCAATAACAAAGTTAACGATTTGCTAACAAATTGGCGTCCTTGCCTCAATTCACATTGCTAACCAAACGAATACTTGTTATTAGTATTCTTGATTTGTCATTGCGAGGCGCGAAGCACGCAACCTCGTGCGTGCGTAGCAACATGGCAACCTTTAACTTGTATCTTTTTTTTTATTTCCGTAGGATAGGATTTATCCTGTCCCTTGAGAGTTTCTTTTCATGTATCATTTTTTCATCTGTTCCCATCCTCTGTCCCCTACTTTCCTTCTTTTCCTTCACCCACCGTGCGTATATTGCTTCTATATAACCATCAACATTCTCTCCTTGCCCGGAGCAGCCATGATTTACCGCAAATCTCTTCTTTCCGTCTTCACCTTTCTTCTTGTATCAGTTTCTTTATCTTTTTCTTTTAACCATCCACCATCCACCATCCACCATCCACTATCCACCATTCACCGTTCTCCTTCACCGAGAACCGTGGCCAATGGGACTCCCGTGTCTTATACAAATGCAATGCCCGCAACGGCATGACGTGGTTCCTTGAACGGGATGGTGTGACATTGCTGACTTGTGTCGAGGATAAAACGCAGCCGGCGCTGCCGGATCCGAGGAGCGCAGACCTCCTGGTTTGCATGCAAAAACATCCTCCTCGATTTCCGATGAAAAGTCACGCATTGAAATTCAAATTTCTCGCAACGAGTAATGTAGGGGCGCAATTGATTGCGCCCGCG
>CAZPUW010000529.1:0-2232 GCA_964589795.1 uncultured bacterium | reverse complement strand
GCCGAACTGCTCCGCTCGCTAGGCCAGCTCGCCCGCGGATTATCCGCGCTGTTCGGCGAAATTGCCGATGAAAACGCACCCACCGAATATCGTCCGGTTCCACTCGATTCGATTGTTCCCAATCCCCTCCAACCACGTCGGAATTTTTCCGAAGCGTCGTTAAAAGAACTTGCCGAATCGATTCGACAACAAGGAATCCTCCAACCGATTCTAGTCGAAGAAGTCGCCGACGGACATTTCCAGCTACTCGCCGGAGAGCGGCGATGGCGTGCCTCGAAACTTGCCGGACTGACGGAAATTCCCGCGCGGGTATTGCGTGACTTGGATGAAGGGGAACGCGGAGTCATTACTCTTATCGAGAATCTCCAGCGCGAAGATTTAAATGCGATAGAATTTGCTATCGGTTGCAATCTTGTCCTCGAACAGACCGGCTGGAAACACGAAGACCTTGCGAACCGGTTGGGACGCGGTCGTTCGACTGTAACCAATACCTTGCGGCTGTTATCGCTTCCGGGCGAAGTGCAAGAGAGTATTCGTCGCGGAGAGATTAGCGAAGGTCACGGACGGGCTTTACTTGGTGCACAACAGAAGGATATCCCTTCTCTCTGGCGCACAATCCTTGAACAAAGCATGAATGTCCGGCAAACTGAATTGCTTGTCCAAAATTTTGTCGGTGTAAAAAGACCTGTTCGTAAAAATAACGGTAATCAGCCCGATTTTGATGACCCGGTGTTACGGAGTAAATTGGAAGAGCGTTTCGGATGTCTCGTCTCGCTTGCGGGGAACTCGCAACGCGGTAAAATCGTTTTGACTTATACATCCGAAGAACACCGGAATCTGCTTATCCAGCGTTTGTTCGAAAAGTAGGTAAGTTCGCAGTAGGTGCGGCATTCCAGCCGTACTTTGCAATCCATTTGTTTCACCCTTTTTGTAGAGAGTTATGTCGCAACCGACACACCGATTGCTATTACTACTATTACTGTCTTCGGTACTGGTTACCGGATGCACGACTTCGCTCCGTTACCTGTACCGGAAACCTCCAGCGTTATTACCACCTCCGCAAGCTTACGAAACCACCAAACCTTCTCCTCTCACCGAAGAGGATCAACTCGATCAAGCTGAAATTGATTCCTACCTGGCCTCCAGCGTAGAAAAGTCCCTGGATAGCACCGACCTTGCCAATATCCGTGATGACGGTGAACATCCCCTCACAATCGCGATTGCGCAATGGCTCGGAACGCGTTACCGGTGGGGTGGTAAGAGCCGTAAAGGGATAGATTGTTCCGGCTTCGTCAATGAAGTCTTCGAGCAGATGGGTATCGATATTCCGCGTAATTCGCGTGAATTAGCGAAAATCGGTGCGGCGATTGATAGAGATTCCCTGCGCTATGGCGATATTCTCACATTCGCCCGGCGAAAGAACCGCATTAGCCACGTTGGGATATACTTAGGCGATGGCCGCTTTGCCCACTCTTCACGCCGCGGCGTAACCGTTTCGACAATTGAGAGTGGATACTGGCACAAGCGTTATGTTGGCGCGCGCCGGATTTCGATACCGAATATCGAAACCGCTCGTCCACCGGTTCCTACACGGATTGAGGATGGTGAAGACCCCAGCGAACAGCATACCGCCATCGATACCGGGCAGAAGATTGCGGATAACCCCACAGTGAAATAAGCAAAGCGCGAGCCATCGCGCTTTTTTTATTCCCCCGCCCTTTTCTGCTATTTACGGAATCCTCACTTTATAACCGTATTGTGTTGAGTACCTACAAGTGGAGTTGAAATGAAGGTTTCAAAATTTTTTTCTTTGCTGTTCATGGTTTTTATGGTTGCGGATATCTGTTATACCGCGTATGCAGCAACGAAAGAGTTCAATTCGAATAACACATTGATACCTGCCGGAGAGAACGGCAAATCGCTGACGTTTATTGCGATAGGGGATTGGGGACGGCGTGGCGGCGACAACCAACTACCGGTTGCAAAGCAAATGGGCATCTATGCAGAAAAACTAAATAGCAGTTTCACTATTGCGCTCGGCGACAATTTTTACACTACCGGTGTCGCAACCGTAACCGATACCCACTGGAAAGAATCGTTTGAAGACGTGTATACCGCGCCATCACTGCAAAAGCGGTGGTACGTCGTACTCGGCAATCACGACTATGGCAAGAGCCCAGATGCGCAAATCGAATACACCAAACTGAGTAAACGCTGGTATTTACCAGCGCG